>NZ_JBPBFH010000042.1:0-15147 GCF_050896295.1 Neisseria sp. SLRRB23 | reverse complement strand
TCGTCGGCAGCGTCAGATGTGTATAAGAGACAGGGCGGCAAGGGCGGCGGCAAGCGGCAGTAAGGGCAGGGCTTTGTATTTCATCGCATACTCAATCTTGATGATGTGTTAATAATAGTTTTGATTATCAGTTTAAATGTTATATGATGTCAAATGTTTTGTGGGGCGATGCAAAAGCCGGTAAATGTGAAATCCGCCCTTTGAAAATTGGGCGGCGGTTTTTTGCCTGCCCGCTTTCAGACGGCAAAGCCGGTTTTCACGGGTTTCTGCCTGTTTTTCGGATAGTTTGACGTGCTTCGGAGACGTGTTTGCCGGAAAGGTAAATGACAGGGTATGTTGTATTTCAGATACGGCTTTTTGGTTGTTTGGTGTGCGGCAGGTGTTTCTGCCGCCTATGGGGCGGATGCGCCCGCGATTTTGGATGACAAGGCATTGTTGCAGGTGCAGCGGTCGGTGTCGGATAAGTGGGCGGAATCAGATTGGAAAGTTGAAAATGATGCCCCGCGCGTGGTTGACGGGGATTTTTTGTTGGCGCATCCGAAAATGTTGGAACATAGTTTGCGCGACGCGCTCAACGGCAATCAGGCGGATTTGATCGCTTCGTTGGCGGATTTGTATGCCAAGCTGCCGGATTATGACGCGGTTTTGTACGGCAGGGCGCGGGCTTTGCTGGCGAAATTGGCGGGAAGTCCGGCGGAGGCGGTCGCGCGGTATCGGGAACTGCACGGGGAAAATGCGGCAGACGAGCGGATTTTGCTGGATTTGGCGGCGGCGGAGTTTGACGATTTCCGGCTGAAGTCGGCAGAAAGGCATTTTGCGGAGGCGGCAAAATTGGATTTGCCGGCGCCGGTTTTGGAAAATGTGGGGCGTTTCCGGAAAAAAACGGAGGGGCTGACGGGCTGGCGTTTTTCGGGCGGCATCAGCCCGGCGGTCAATAGAAATGCCAATAATGCCGCGCCGCAGTATTGCTGGCAAAACGGAGGCAGTCAGATATGCAGTGTCAGCCGGGCGGAGCGGGCGGCAGGGTTGAATTATGAAATCGAGGCGGAAAAGCTGACGGCGTTGGCGGATAATCATTATTTGTTGTTCCGTTCCAATATCGGCGGCACGAGCTATTATTTCAGTAAAAAATCAGCTTATGATGACGGGTTCGGCAGGGCGTATTTGGGATGGCAGTATAAAAATGCGCGGCAGACGGCGGGGATTTTGCCGTTTTATCAGGTGCAGTTGTCGGGCAGCGACGGCTTTGATGCGAAAACAAAACGGGTAAACAACCGCCGCCTGCCGCCGTATATGCTGGCGCACGGAGTCGGCGTGCAGCTGTCCCATACTTACCGCCCAAACCCGGGATGGCAATTTTCGGTCGCGCTGGAACATTACCGCCAACGCTACCGCGAACAGGATAGGGCGGAATACAATAACGGCAGGCAGGACGGGTTTTATGTTTCGTCGGCAAAACGTTTGGGCGAATCGGCAACTGTGTTCGGCGGCTGGCAGTTTGTGCGGTTTGTGCCGAAACGCGAAACGGTGGGCGGCGCGGTTAATAATGTCGCCTACCGGCGCAACGGTGTTTATGCCGGTTGGGCGCAGGAGTGGCGGCAGTTGGGCGGTTTGAATAGTCGGGTTTCCGCGTCTTATGCCCGCCGCAACTATAAGGGCGTTGCGGCTTTCTCGACAGAGGCGCAACGCAACCGCGAATGGAATGTCTCGCTGGCTTTGAGCCACGACAAGTTGTCGTACAAAGGTATCGTACCGGCGTTGAATTATCGTTTCGGCAGGACGGAAAGTAATGTGCCGTATGCGAAACGCCGCAACAGCGAGGTGTTTGTGTCGGCGGATTGGCGGTTTTGAATGGTGGGAAAATGCCGTCCGAACTTTGGAAACAGGTTAGGACGGCATTTTTGTATATTCAGGCAAGGGCGGCGGCAAATATGCCGCGCAGGGCGTTGGAGAGGCGGATTTCTTCGGCTTCTTGCAGTGTTTTTTGTGTGATGTGTGTTTCGATTACTTGATTTGTTTGCAAATATTTTTGCGGTTCGTCCAATACGGCTTGGCGCATTATGCCGTTTAAAATGTCTAAATCTAAAGAGGGCGTAAGCCATTGTCCGCGATGTTTGATGAAGACGTTGCTTCTGCCGCCTTCGAGCAGGATGCCGTCCGAGTTGAAAAACAGGCTGTCGAACGCGCCTTGTGTTTCGGCGGTTTGCCACGCTTGGTCGAAGAGGGCGCGGTGTGTGGTTTTGAAGCGGCGCAGGTAGTTTTGTGCGGGCAGGACGGCGGGCGAAATGATGACGCGCTGTTTGTCAGCCAAATGGTTTAAAACGGCGCGGGACAGGCTGATGCCGTCTGAAGCGAGCAGGGCTTTGACGCGGAACGCGCCGTCGGGCAAGTCGGTAATGTATTGTTTGATTTGATTTTCGCAACCGTCGGGCAGGGGCAGGTTGAGGGCTTGCGCGGAGGTTTTCAGACGGCATAGGTGGCGGTCGAGCAGGGCGCATTGCCTGTTTTCCGCGCGCAGGGTTTCAAAAATGCCGAAATCGGGGCGCAGTTCGTTGAGGAATCGGGCTTTCCAGCCGCATTCGCGATATTCGGCGGCGGGGTCGCTGTCGATGACGATGCCGGAACCGACACCGTACACGCCCCGATACGGCGGATTGGAGTCAAACGGATGCGGCGTTGCCCCGCCTTGCCCTGCCGTTCGGGCTTGCGCGTTTGAATCCGGGCCGCCGATGCCTGAAACAATGCCGTCTGAAGCCGAAGCGTGTTTGAGCGACAAGGTGCGGATAACGACGTTGAACGTGCCTTCAAACCCCAAGCCGCCGGAACACGGGTTCAAATAGCCGATGCTGCCCGTATAAAGTCCGCGCGCTTCGGTTTCGAGCGATTCGATAATCTGCATACTCATTTTTTTGGGCGCGCCGGTGATGCTGCCGCAGGGGAAGGCGGCGCGGAGGATGTCGGCGACGGTGATGTGCGGCAGGGCTTGGGCTTGGATGGTGCTGGTCATCTGCCAGACGCTGCCGAAACGCGATACTTTAAACGGCTCGGGCACGCATACTTTGCCGGTTCGGGCGATTTTGCCGAGGTCGTTGCGCAGCAAGTCGACAATCATCACGTTTTCGGCGCGGTTTTTCGGGTCGTTTTGCAACTCGGCGGCGCGGCGTTCGTCTTGCCCGTCGCCCAAAATCGGCGCGGTGCCTTTCATCGGTTCGGTGCTGATGGTGCCGTCCGCACCGATTTTGAGGAAGAGTTCGGGCGAGAAACACAGCGTCCACGCGGATTTTCCTGCCGCATCGGGCAGGTGGGACAAGACGGCATAGGGGACGGGCTGGCGCAGGCGGCGGTAGAGGCTGATGGGATTGCCGTAGGCTTGCAGGTGCAGGCGGGTGGTGTAGTTGATTTGATAGGTGTCGCCGCGCCGGATGGCTTCGTGGATTTGGCGGATGTGGTTGAGGTAATCGGCTTCGGATACGGAGGATTGCGGCGTGGAAATGCCGGCGGGGATGCCGTCTGAATGTCGGGCAAGCCAGCTTTCGGCATCGCTGTCGGCGCAGTCGGCAAACCAGTGCAGAGCAAAGTTGCGGCCGCGTTCGGAGTCCATCCCCATCAGCGGCAAACCGAATTCGTAGTCTGCAAACAACACGGCATGCAGCCCTTTTTGCCAGCCCTTTTGCAGAGCGCCGTCCAAAGCATCGAGTTCTTCAGGACGGAAAAAACGGCTTTCTACATGATTTTGATAGCGTTTTGCGCGGCCGCTTACGGCATCGTCAAACAGGGCGAAATAAGGCATGGCAATCAGGGGCAAATGTTTTGATTATACGCTCTTTTTACACATATTTTCAGACGATTCGGCAAATATCGGCAAAATGTAATTTTATGTAGAGAAAGTGGGGGCGAAGGTGTAAAATTGTGAAAACAAATTTCGATTTCCAACCTGAAATACAATAAGGAGACCTTTATGACAGACCACCAGCTGCAACCGTTTGAAAGTGTGGAATTGGGCGAAAAGCAAGACCAGCTCCAAGTATTTGAAAAAGCTGTTTTGGAACATGAAGGCAAAGGTTCTGCCGAAGATTCCGGCACAGCCCCGCTGCCCGAAAACTACCCCTACCGCAAACGTATGCGCCGTGCCGTATACGAAGCCGAAAAAGCCAAACTGCAAATCGAGCTGCTGAAAGTGCAAAGCTGGGTTAAAGACTCCGGCCAACGCATCGTCAGCCTGTTTGAAGGCCGGGATGCGGCAGGTAAGGGCGGTACCATCAAACGCTTTATGGAACATTTGAATCCGCGCGGCGCGCGCGTGGTCGCTTTGGAAAAACCGACTACCACCGAACGCGGACAATGGTATTTCCAACGCTATGTTCAAAATCTGCCGACTGCAGGCGAAATGGTCTTCTTCGACCGCTCATGGTACAACCGCGCCGGCGTAGAACGCGTGATGGGCTTCTGCGAACCTAACGAATATATGCTCTTTATGCGCCAAACCCCCGAATTGGAGCGTATGCTCGTTGCCAGCGGCATCCATCTGTTTAAATTCTGGTTCTCCGTATCCCGTGAAGAACAACTGCGCCGCTTCATCTCCCGCCGCGACGACCCCCTGAAACACTGGAAACTCTCCCCCGTGGACATCCAGTCGCTTGACCGTTGGGACGACTACACTGAAGCTAAAAACGCCATGTTCTTCCATACCCACACCGGCGACGCGCCTTGGGTCATCATCCGTTCCGACGACAAAAAACGCGCCCGTTTGAACTGTATCCGCTACTTCCTGCACCAGTTGGACTACCCGGGCAAAGACGTGAAAGCCATCGGCAAAGTGGACGATAAAATCGTTCTTGTTCCCGATACGCGTTACAAAGAGAAAACCATTGATGTCGGTCATGACTGATTNCCGGTGAAACCGTAAAAATGCCGTCTGAACCTGAAATCGGGTTCAGACGGCATTTCCTATCGGGGTTTCAAAGCGGCATTAAATGTCGGTTTCCAGATAAACGACTTGGGTTTGCAGATATTCTTCCAAACCGTGTTTGCCGTCCGCGCCGCCGATACCGGATTTTTTCCAGCCTGCGTGGAAACCCTGCATGGCTTCGAAGTTTTCGCGGTTGATGTAGGTTTCGCCGAATTGCAGGCGGCGGGTAACGTAGAAGGCTTCGTTTAAATTAGTCGTATAAACAGAACTGGTCAGACCAAACTCGCAATCGTTAGCCAGTGCGATGACTTGGTCGAGCGTGTCGAAAGCGGAAACGGGCAGGACGGGGCCGAAGGTTTCTTCTTTCATAATGTCCATACTGTTGTCGGTGTCGGTCAGCAGGGTCGGCTCGAAGAAATAACCGCGTCCTTCGGCGCGTTTGCCGCCGCAAACCAATTTCGCACCTTGTTTGACTGCCCGTTCCACTTTTTCGGCAACGGCTTTGACGGCGCGCTCTTCAATCAGCGGGCCCATTTCCAGCGCACCTGCTTCGGCTTCGGCAGGGTTGCCGTAGCGCACGCCTTTCATCGCGGCGGTCATTTTTTCGATAAACGCGTCTTTCAGGCTGCTGTGGACATAGACGCGCTCGGCGCAGTTGCAGATTTGACCGGTGTTGCCGACGCGCGAAGCCAAGATGGATTTCACTGCCAAATCCAAATCCGCGTCTTTCAAAACGATGGCGGGGGCTTTGCCGCCGAGTTCCAGCGAAACTTTGGTGATGTTGGCGGAAGCGGCTTCCATCACTTGGCGGCCCGCTTCGACGGAACCGGTCAGGCTGACCATATCGACTTGCGGATGGGCGGACAAGGCATTGCCGATTTCCGCGCCAGGTCCGTTCACCACGTTGAACACGCCTGCGGGCAGTCCCACGGCATCGACGATTTCGGCGAAGATGTGGCAGTTGATCGGGGTTACGCTGCTGGGTTTGACGACGATGGTGTTGCCCGTTACCAAAGCGGGGCCCATTTTGCGGGCAATCAGGAAGAAGGGGAAGTTCCACGGCAAAATGCCGGCGATTACGCCCAGCGGACGTTTGAACAATAAAATATTTTCACGCGGGCGGTCGCTTTGGATGATTTCGCCTTCATAACGGCGCGCCCATTCGGCCTGGTAATCGAGATAGTCGGCGGTGAACATCACTTCCACGCGCGCCAAGTCTTTGGTTTTGCCGCCTTCGGCAACGATGGTGTCGGTCAGCTCGTCGGCGCGTTCGCGTATGCCTTGGGCGATTTTGCGCAAATACGCGCCGCGTTCGACCGCAGGCAGACGTTCCCAAGCCGGTTGCGCCGCGCGTGCCGCCGCTACGGCACGGTCAACGTCTGCTTTGCCGCCTTTGGGTTCGCGGGCGATGGCCTCTTCGGTGGAAGGGTTCAATACGTCGCGCCATTCGCCGTTGAAATCGTTTTCAAAGCGTCCGTTGATGTACATGGTCAATTGTTTCATTTCGGGTTCTCCAGTTTTGTAGTCAGATGTAGTTTTAGTTTATTCCCAAATAAATTACCGTACAAGTTTTTTATAGTGGATTAACAAAAATCAGGACAAGGCGACGAAGCCGCAGACAGTACAAATAGTACGGAACCGATTCACTTGGTGCTTCAGCACCTTAGAGAATCGTTCTCTTTGAGCTAAGGCGAGGCAACGCCGTACTGGTTTTTGTTAATCCACTATACACGCGGATTTCGGGTTTGAAATCAAATGCGGCTTACCGGTTTTCTTTTTTGGTTTCCGCAGGCGTGCTGCCGAAATATTGCCTGAATGCCTGAGTAAAGCTGGAAACGTGGCGGTAGCCGCATAAATATGCGGTTTCGCCTATGCTTTTACCCCCGTTTTGCAACAGGTAGAGCGCGTGCTGCATTTGTTTGTGGTGCAGCCACTCGCTTGCGGTAATGCCGAAATGGTCGCGCATACGGCGTTGCAGCGTCCTTTCGCTGATGTTCAGCGCGTCTGTCAGCCGGTTGACATGGTGTGCACCGTTGGCAAATGCCTCGTTCAGGATGCGGCTGAAGTTTTCAGACGGCATGGTGTTTGCTTCCGCCGTTTCTCCTGCCGCTGGTCCGATGCTGTCCGACACCGTGTCCCACAAATCCGACAGCAGCCGCAAAACGTCTGCCTCGCGGCGCAATGTTTTGCCCAAATGCCCCCTTGGGGCAGGTTGCAGGCAAGATGCCGCCAAGCCGCGCAGATTTGGGGACAAATCCCATATTCTGACCGGTTCGCGGTAAAGTATGGGTGTAAAACCCGCATACTCCGGACGCAGCAGCCATTGCTCCATACCTTTAATGGTCATTTTGACCGTTTTGCCGCCGCGATAAAGATAGCGGCTGAACAGGACTTCTTCCCCGACTGAAATCAGGATGACCTTGCCGCCGTCCGCATCGATTTGGAATCGGCTCCGGTTGATGCCGAAGTTCAAAGAGCCTTCCAGCAAAAGTACGAACGACACATAAGGTTCGGCGAGGCGGCTGCTGCAAAAATCACACCGTGCTGTTACCGTGCCGCCGTGGATGGAAATGCCGTTGGACAAAGTATCGAAACGGTAGCTGCCTTCGACATAATCTCCGCCCCCGCTGTTAACCAGGTTGACGAATTGGCTGCTGTTCAAATATTCTTCTGCCATGGTTATTTCTTGAGAAAAATTATCATTTGAAAGATAACATTTTTCACTTCGGTAAACAATCCGCTGCCGGGCACGGCATTTTCACAACACTTACCGTCCGTATGCCGTCTGAAAATTGCCCGTCTTTCCGATAAGCCTTAAAATACACGCCGTCAAACCTATCGTTTTGCCTGCACATGAGTCCCTTCCCTTTTATCGAAATGAAAGATGTCGCCTTTGCGTATGGCGACCGCCCGATTCTGAAGAACATCAATTTCAGTATTCCGCAAGGCAATTTTGCTGCCGTAATGGGCGGTTCGGGCAGCGGCAAAACCACGCTGATGAGGCTGATTACAGGACAGATTCGTCCGCAGTCCGGGCAGGTTTTGATTGAAGGACGGGATTTGGCGGGCTTTTCGGCTGACGAGTTGTATGAACACCGTCGCCGTATGGGTGTGTTGTTCCAACACGGCGCACTGTTTACCGATTTGTCTGTATTCGACAATATCGCTTTCCCGATGCGCGAACTGACGCAACTGCCGGAAGCGGTGATTCGAGATTTGGTTTTGTTGAAACTGAACGCGGTCGGTCTGCGCGGCGTGGAAAACCTGATGCCGTCTGAATTGTCCGGTGGGATGTCGCGCCGCGTTGCGCTTGCCCGCACGATTGCGCTCGACCCTGAAATTATGTTGTACGACGAGCCGTTTACCGGCCTCGATCCGATTTCCTTGGGTGTGATTGCCCACTTGATCAGCCGCGTCAACAAGGCCTTGCGTTCGACCAGCATTATGGTAACGCACGACATTGAAAAATCTTTGGAAATCGTCGATCAGGTAATTTTCTTGGCGCACGGCGAAATTATGTTCTCCGGCTCGCCGCAGGAAATGCGCGAACTGGATTCGCCTTGGGTGCGCCAGTTTGTCGGCGGGCTGGCAGACGGCCCCGTAGCATACCGTTATCCGGCGCAAACGTCGTTGCATCAGGACCTGTTGGGATAAATGAGTTGATGCCGTCTGAAACCGTTGAACTTTACATATAGAAATTTATGAATTTTATCCGTTCCGTCGGGGCGAAAACCCTCGGCTTTATTCAATCCCTCGGCAGTATTACGCTGTTTCTGCTGAACATTCTGGCGAAGTCCGGTACGGCTTTCGTCCGTCCGCGCCTGAGCGTGCGCCAAGTGTATTTTGCCGGCGTGCTGTCGGTGTTGATTGTTGCCGTTTCAGGGCTGTTTGTCGGCATGGTCTTGGGTTTGCAGGGCTATACGCAGCTGGCAAAATTCAAATCCGCCGATATTTTGGGCTATATGGTCGCGGCTTCGCTGTTGCGCGAGCTGGGTCCGGTATTGGCAGCGATTTTGTTTGCCAGCAGTGCGGGCGGTGCGATGACCAGCGAAATCGGTTTGATGAAAACGACCGAACAGCTCGAGGCGATGAACGTGATGGCGGTAAACCCTGTCGCCCGCGTGGTTGCGCCGCGCTTTTGGGCGGGCGTGTTTTCCATGCCGCTTTTGGCTTCGATTTTCAACGTGGCGGGCATTTTCGGCGCGTATTTGGTCGGTGTAACCTGGCTGGGCTTGGACAGCGGCATTTTCTGGTCGCAAATGCAGAACAACATCACGATACATTACGATGTAATCAACGGTCTGATTAAATCCGCTGCGTTCGGCATGGCGGTAACACTGATTGCCGTACATCAGGGCTTTCACTGCGTGCCGACTTCGGAAGGCATTTTGCGCGCCAGTACGCGCACGGTGGTTTCGTCCGCCCTGACGATTTTGGCGATTGACTTTGTGTTGACCGCGTGGATGTTTACAGATTAACAGGCCGTCTGAAAACGAAACAAAAAACATTTGAATATTCAAGGAACTTTAATGAAAAAGAACATATTGGAATTTTGGGTCGGACTGTTCGTCCTGATCGGCGTGGCAGCGGTCGGCTTTCTCGCTTTCCGCGTGGCGGGCGGCGCGGCGTTCGGCAATTCCGGCAAGACTTATACCGTATATGCCGATTTCAGCGACATCGGCGGTTTGAAGGCCAATGCGCCGATTAAATCCGCAGGCGTATTGGTCGGACGCGTTGGTTCCATCGAGCTTGACCCGAAATCCTATCAGGCGAAAGTCCGTCTCGATTTGGACAGCAAATATCAGTTCAGTAGCGACGTTTCTGCGCAAATCCTGACTTCCGGCCTGTTGGGCGAACAATATATCGGCCTGCAACAAGGCGGCGACACCGAGAATCTCGCCGCAGGCGATACCATTTCCGTTACCAGCTCCGCCATGGTTCTGGAAAACCTAATCGGTAAATTCATGACCAGCTTCGCCGAGAAAAACGCGGCGGGCGGCGACGATGCGGCAAAAGCCACCGAATAAACGTACACCATCATATTCAAACTAGGACACTTAATCATGAAAAAAACCTCTTTCATCAGCGCACTAAGCATCGGCATCTTGAGCATCAGCATGGCGGTTGCCGCCCCTGCCGACGCAGTGAACCAAATCCGTCAAAATGCCACTCAAGTATTGAGCATCTTAAAAAACGGCGATGCCAACACTGCCCGCCAAAAAGCCGAAGCATACGCAACCCCTTATTTCGATTTCCAACGCATGACCGCANTGGCGGTCGGCAACCCTTGGCGTACCGCGTCTGACGCGCAAAAACAAGAGTTGACCAAAGAATTTCAAACCCTGCTGATCCGCACCTACTCCGGTACCATGTTGAAATTCAAAAACGCCAACGTTAATGTTAAAGACAACCCTATTGTCAATAAAGGCGGCAAAGAAATCATCGTCCGCGCCGAAGTCGGCGTACCCGGGCAAAAACCCGTCAATATGGACTTCACTACCTACCAAAGCGGCAACAAATACCGTGCCTACAACGTCGCCATCGAAGGCGCAAGCCTGGTAACCGTTTACCGCAACCAATTCGGCGAAATCATCAAAGCCAAAGGCATAGACGGGCTGATTGCCGAGTTGAAGGCTAAAAACAGCGGCAAATGACCAACAATCCATGTCGTCCGTCTGAAGGCGGCATGGATTTTTTCCTACCGAACACTATGCATACAGAATTCAATAACGAAACATTGCGCGTCAGCGGCGACATTACCGTTAAAACCCTGACCGGGGAGGCTTTTGAGCGGTTTCAACAACAATGCCGTCTGAACGGAATCGTTGCCGTCGACTTCAGCGGCGTCAACCGTGCCGATTCCGCCTGCGTGTCGTTGCTGCTCGAAATATTGCGCCGACGCAAAGACAGCATCAGGCTGACCGGCATTCCCGAATCCGTGCGCGCACTGTCCGAACTGTACGAAATCAAAGACTGGCTGAAATCATGAAAAAAACCGCCTACGCCATCCTCCTGCTGATTGGATTCGCCTCTGCCCCTTCATTTGCAGAAACCCGCCCTGCCGACCCTTATGAAGGCTACAACCGCGCCGTTTCCAAATTCAACGACCAAGCCGACCGCTACATTTTCGCCCCTGCCGCGCGCGGCTACCGCAAAGTCACGCCGAAACCCGTCCGCGCCGGCGTGTCCAATTTTTTTAACAACCTGCGCGACGTGGTCAGCTTCGGCAGCAATATCTTGCGCTTGGACATCAAACGCGCAAGCGAAGACCTTGTCCGCGTCGGCATCAACACTACTTTCGGTTTGGGCGGACTGATCGACATCGCCGGCGCGGGCGGCGTTCCCGACAATAAAAACACCTTGGGCGACACGTTTGCCTCGTGGGGATGGAAAAACAGCAATTATTTCGTGCTGCCCGTCTTAGGGCCGTCCACCGTCCGCGACGCGCTCGGTACGGGCATTACCTCCGTTTACCCGCCCAAGAATATCGTCTTCCGCACCCCCGCCGGACGTTGGGGCACGGCTGCCGCCTCCGCCGTCAGCACCCGCGAAGGCCTGCTCGATTTGACCGACAGCCTTGATGATGCCGCCATCGACAAATACAGTTATATGCGCGATTTCTATATGAAGGTCCGCGCGCGGCAGACCGGTGCAACACCTGCCGAAGGTACGGAAGATAACATCGACATCGACGAATTGGTCGAAAGTGCCGAAACCGGGGCGGCGGAAACTGCCGTTCAAGAAGATTCCGTATCCGAAACACAGGCAGAAGCAGCAGGGGAAGCCGAAACGCAACCCGGAACACAACCCTAAAACCATGCCGTCTGAAAATCCGTGTTCAGACGGCATTCCATTCTGTCGGAACGGACAGTCCGACACTACAGATTGGGCTATAATCCCTTTTTTGCGCATACCGCGCGACAGCAAAGGAAAAACCATGTACGAAGTCAACCGCAGCGTATTCGTCCTCATTCCGCTCGAACCCTTCTGGAACTGGCTGCAAACCCTGCCGGGCAACCACCTCGACGGACTGACCCTCGAAGACATCCAAGCCGATGCCAATTCCTATCTTGTCCGCCCGTGCGAAACCGCCGACGAAGTATGGGACGAAATCGAAACCCGTTTTGAAGACATTTTCGCCGCCGAACTTGCCGACTGGTGCGAAGACGAACGCGAGTGGCCCGAACTCGATGCCGACATTTTCAACGAATGGTTCGACATCCAGCTTTCTACCGTCATCACCGACCTCGAACACGAACCGCTTGCCCGCGAAGCCTTCCAACCCATTAACCTGAACTGATGAAGCTGACCGTCCGCAATTACCATCTCGACGGCTACGGCCATGTCAACAATGCGCGCTACCTCGAATTCCTCGAGGAAGCGCGTTGGGCGTTTTTCGAGGAGCGCGGACTGCTGCATGAATTGTCAGACCTCATGCTCATTGTTGCCCGTATCGATATCCGTTACAGCCGTCCCGCCGTCGAAGGCGACGTATTGCAGTTTTCATGCCGTCTGAAAACCCCCGGCACGCGCCGCATTGTGCTGACCCAAACCATTACGCTGCCGAACGGAAAAACTGCAGCCGAAGCCGATATCACCCTGATGCCGGTCAGCGCAAAAACACAGCGTACCGTCAGCCTCCCCGTTACACTCGCACACGCATTGGAAGACTTGTCCGAATGAAAAAAATATTCACTGCCGCCGCCGTCGTATTGGTCGGTATCCTTATTGCCGCCGTTCTGATTCCCGACAGCAAAACCGCTCCCGCATTTTCGCTGCCCGATATGAATGGCAAAACCGTTTCCAACGCCGACCTGCAAGGCAAAGTAACCCTGATTAATTTTTGGTTTCCCTCCTGTCCCGGTTGCGTGAGCGAAATGCCCAAAGTGATTAAAACGGCGCATGACTATAAAAATAAAGATTTCCAAGTACTCGCCGTTGCACAACCTATCGATCCGATAGAAAGCGTCCGCCAATACATCAAAGATTACGGTTTGCCCTTTACCGTCATGTATGATGCGGATAAAGCCGTCGGACAGGCGTTCGGCACGCAGGTTTATCCGACTTCCGTCCTCATCGGTAAAAAAGGCGAAATCCTCAAAACCTATGTCGGCGAACCTGATTTCGGTAAGCTCTATCAAGAAATCGATACCGCACTGGCACAATAGCGCGTTTGCATTCATGCCGTCTGAAAGCATAAGAGCGGGAATGCAGATATATTCCCGCTCTTATGCTTTCAGACGGCATTTAATCATCCAGCAGATTCTTTTTCACCACCGCGGGATTGCCCGCTGCCAAAGAGTAGGGCGGAATGTCTTTCGTTACCACGGAACCTGCACCGACAACCGAACCGCGCCCGATAGTTACGCCAGCCATCACAATAACCCTCCTGCCCAGCCAAACATCGTCTTCCAGCGAAATCGGACGGATTTCCGTATAGCCCTCAAAGCGTTTTTTTGAACGGTCAAACTTGTGGTTGCTTGAATAAAACAGGCATTCCGGCCCCATCATCACATTTTTGCCAACCACCAGCCCACGGCAGATTTCACAGTTTACCCCGATACCGGAACCATCGCCCAAAACCGTATCCGGGAACACATAGGCACCGCGTTCGATATTGACCCCGCTTCCGATATGCGGAGAAATCCGCCGTGCCAGAAATACGCGTACGCTTTTGCCGATGATGCCGATACCGCGCATATGAGACGGCGGCAATAGGGAACCGGCGAAGCGCAGCAGCAGGGAAAAAAACTTCACCCTCATAAAACCTCCTTCAGAGTAATCTTTTTGCATTTTATCGAATATACTCTTGACGTAACAACAGAAAATAGAGAGAATGTCGGACTTGTCTGTAGTATAGGTACATCCCCTATGCCCGCTTTTTTGAAAGGAAATCAAATGAAACAAGGTATTCACCCGAACTACCACGAAGTCAACGTTACCTGCTCCTGCGGCAACAAATTCGTAACCAAATCCGCGATGGAAAAAGAAAACTTCAATATCGAGGTTTGCTCCCTGTGCCACCCGTTCTATACCGGCACCCAAAAAATCGTCGATACCACNGGCCGCGTGGACAAATTCAACAACAAATTCGGCAACCTGTTCAAACGCTGATTGCCGCTTTGCAAGAATTAAGCCCTGCCATCATTTCGATGGCAGGGCTTTTTAATATTTGGCACACTGACTTCTTATCTATATAGTGGATTAACAAAAATCAGGACAAGGCGACGAAGCCGCAGACAGTACAGATAGTACGGAACCGATTCACTTGGTGCTTCAGCACCTTAGAGAATCGTTCTCTTTGAGCTAAGACGAGGCAACGCCGTACTGGTTTTTGTTAATCCACTATATTTTGACGGGGTTGAAGTTGACATCTACAAAGTTTAATGTTTGAATACATTCAAAAATATATTTGAATGAGATGTTTTATGATTCAAAATGTCGTTACTTCAATAATCCTGTATTCTGGGACAGCCGTAGACTTACTTATTATCCTAATGTTATTTTTTGCCAAAAGAAAAAGCAGAAAAGACATCATTAACATCTATTTAGGACAATTTCTAGGCTCTGTTAGCCTGATATTGCTAAGTTTGCTTTTTGCATTTGTCTTAGATTATATTCCTAGTAAAGAGATTTTAGGTTTGCTCGGCTTGATTCCGATTTTCCTAGGCCTCAAAGTTTTGCTGTTAGGAGATTCCGATGGAGAGTCTATTGCCAAAGAGGGTTTGCGCAAAGATAATAAAAACCTGATTTTTCTAGTCGCTATGATTACTTTTGCAAGTTGTGGTGCTGACAATATTGGTGTCTTTGTCCCATATTTTACTACCTTAAATTTAGCGAATTTGATAGTGGCTTTACTTACCTTTCTAGTCATGATTTATCTCTTGGTTTTTTCTGCCCAAAAATTGGCACAAGTCCCTTCTGTTGGAGAAACTTTGGAAAAATATAGCAGATGGTTTGTTGCTGTTGTTTATTTAGGATTGGGGATATATATCCTGATTGAAAACAACAGTTTTGATATGCTATGGACTGTGTTGGGCCAGGAAAAAATATTATGAAAAAGATAGTATCTGCAAAGACTGCCCCGTGCAGTCTTTTTTGTTGCCGGTCTTTTTGTGTCTGATGCCGTCTGAAGCAGTCTCTGCACGACCTTTGTGCGAATATTTGCTACACTTGGCAATCCATCCATTTCTTCTTACGCTTATGTTGACCTATACCCCTGTCTCTTATACACATCT
>NZ_JBPBFH010000041.1:0-15572 GCF_050896295.1 Neisseria sp. SLRRB23 | reverse complement strand
GAAAAATTTTTTACGACGCAAGAGGCGGAAGGCGAACCAAACGCACATACGACGGTCGAACTGATTGAAAACAGAGGGGAATTCAGCCTTTACCGCCTTACGCCGCATACCGGTAAGAAACACCAGTTGCGCGTACACATGATGGGTTTGGGTATGCCGCTGTTGAATGACGCACTCTATCCCGTGCCGTCTGAAGCGGGAAGCGAGGATTATCGGAAGCCTTTGAAGTTATTGGCAAAAAGAATTGCGTTTGCAGATCCTTTGTCGGGTCGGGAAAGGGTGTTTTGCAGTGGGTTTTGCCTATAATGAGGGGGAATGCAAACCCGTATCGGCAGATGCCGCCGATGCGGGTTTTATATTAGGGGCTGTACTAGATTAGTAGATATGTTACCCTCAAAGTATGAAGATAACACACTGCAAATTAAAGAAAGAAGTACAAAAAGAACCGCTCCGTTCTTTTGTACCGGAAGTTACCGCCCGTTCTGCCGCCGATATTTTGGGTATCCATCCCGATTCGGCGGCACTGTTTTACCGTAAAATCCGCACGGTTATCAACTATCATTTGGCCTTGGCTGCCGATGAGGTTTTTGGAGGGCTCTATTGAGCTGGACGAAAGCTATTTCGGCGGACGACGTAAAGGTAGACGTGGTCGCGGTGCAGCAGGAAAAGTGGTTGTCTTCGGCATTCTGAAACTCAACGGACGGGTCTATACTGTTGTCGTAGATAATGCTAAGTCTGAAACGTTACTCCCTGTCATCAAAAAGAAAATCATGCCGGACAGTATTGTTTATACCGATAGTCTGAGCAGCTACGACAAGTTGGACGTGAGCGGTTTTATCCATTACCGCATCAACCATTCCAAGGAATTTGCAGACCGTCAAAACCACATTAACGGCATTGAGAATTTTTGGAATCAGGCAAAACGCGTCTTGCGAAAATACAACGGAATCGATCACAAATCTTTCCCGCTGTTCTTGAAAGAATGCGAATTTCGATTTAACTTCGGCACACCGTCTCAACAGCTTAAAATCCTGCGGGATTGGTGTGGAATTTAGGGCTAATCTAGTACAGCCCCTTTTGAAATGCATGCCTTTGGAGGAGGTGCAATAAATAACGTAAAAACGCTCTTCAGAAACGTGGAAACTATAATTGGCAGCCCAGGTCAAGGCGTATCTTTTAGAATTGAGTTTAAAGGAGAGGTAAATGTTGTTAACTAAGTTGAAAATTTTGCTATTTTTGTTCTTATTTATTTTTGTATTGGCTATCATTTTGCTTTTCTTCTTTTTTAGTTCGGATATTGAGAATTTCGGGAACTATCAGTTTGAATATGTTTACGATAAAGGTTGGCCTGCTAATTATATTTTAGTCATGAAAGATGGAAATGAAGGGAATTTTGATAAAATAATATCTGGATTGGTTTTAGAATATTATAAGGAGGATGATAACATTTATTTTTCTTATATTGACGGACAAGGATTTGCTTCAGACTCTTGCTATTACAAACCGGAAATTTTATATGGAAAAATTCTTTTAAATGAAAATCATATCATTAATATTAATAGCATGGAAAAAAATAATTTTCTTTCAGAAGATAAAATAATGAAGGGAACAAGAAATTGGCTAGCAGACCCTAAAAATAAATGTAATATACAGGCTCTAGACTAGCAGAATTATATAAGGGGCTGTACTAGATTAGCAGATATGTTACCCTCAAAGTATGAAGATAACACACTGTAAATTAAAGAAAAAAGTACAAAAAGAACTGCTCCGTTTTTTGTGCTGGAAGTTACCGCCCATTCTGCCGCCGATATTTTGGGTATCCATCCCAATTCGGCACACCGTCCCGGCAGCTAAAAATCCTGCGGGATCGGTGTGGAATTTAGGGCTAATCTAGTACAGCCCCTTATATTATCGATGCCGTCTGAAAGGGGCTTTATCCGTTCAGGCATACGGGCGCGAAGCGGAGGATGGTGTCGCGCAGGACGATGAGTTTGCCGTGAAAGAAATGCGTGGAACCGGCGATGGTAATGACGGGCAAATCTTGCGGTTCTGCCCATTTCAGTGCTTTCCCGATTTCGACGACTTCGTCTTCCGCGCCGTGTATCATCAGTGTTTTTGCAACGTTGGGAACGGCTGACGGTTCCGGACGGTTGGTATAGTGGCAGACTGCCGCGCCCATGAGTAGTAACAGGTCGGGTATGCGCTCTTGTGCGGCAAATGTGGCGACATAACCGCCGAAGGAGAAGCCGGATAAGGCAAATTCGGGGGCTTCGGGATGTTGGGCACGGGCATAGTCGATGACGGCGAGGCAGTCTTGCGTTTCGCCGCGTCCGTAATCGTGTGTGCCTTCGCTGTTGCCTACGCCGCGAAGGTTGGGCAGGTAGCAGTGGAAGCCGAGTTTGCTTAAGGCTTTGGCGGCGGTTTGGATGACTTTGTTGGTGTTTGTTCCGCCCTGGAGGGGGTTGGGATGATTGATGACGGCAACACCGCGTGCCGGTACTTGTTCGGACGGGATATGGATGGTTTCTAAAATGCCGGCAGGACCGGATATGTGTATGGTTTCGGGTTTCAGCATAATGATTTCCTCTTGATTTTCCGCATATTCCGATGCAGCCGCGAAGATGGCGGCTTAAAGGTGGAAATGCTTGCCGTTGTTAGGGTTGGAGGCTTTCAGGTCGGCAAGCATGCGGTGGAAGTCCAATCCGTATGCGTTGCTCAGTTTATCGGCACGTTTTTTGAGTTTGTCTATGTTTTGCTCTTTAGGGCTGCTTTGGAAGGCCATTACCGCGACATTGCCGTGACTTTCGGCAGGAAGTTCCAATACGCGCCCTTCAAAAACGTTCAACAACCGTTCGATAAAGCGTTGATAACGTTTGTCGCCGCTCCACCAGTTGGTCACGAATATGCCGTCTGAAGAGAGTGCGTTTCGGCAGTCTCGGAAGAACGGTTCTTCAACCAGCGTATCGATGATTTGTTCGCCGTCGAATCCGTCCACCAAGATGATATCGGTGTTGTGGCGGAAGACTTTGATGTACTCTGCACCGTCTGCCTCAATAATTTCAAATTTCTCGCCCTCGAAAGGCAACTCAAACAGGTTGCGGGCAATGGCGATAACCTGCGGGTTGATATCTACAGCAGTTTGACGTGTATCGGGCAGGTAGGTATCTATCCAGCGTGCAAACGAGCCGCCGCCCAAGCCGATTTGGGTGATATGCTGCGGCAGGCGTTCCGCAAACAGCAGCCAGCCCATCATCGCGCGGCTGTAAGAGAGCACCAGCTCGGACGGGTGGTCGAGGTTCATCGAGCTTTGAACGGTGTCGCTGCCCAAGTGAAGCGAACGGATATTGCCTTCTTCGGAAATGCCGACTTCGGGAAAGCCGGATTTTGCAGGACGCAGGCGGCGGTAGGGATGTCTTGCCATCGGTGTAAACGGTCGGTTTGAAAGGCGGATATTTTATCAGAATGCCGATGCTTGTCCTGTTTCAAATTAATTTTGTTTTAAATAAGATACTTAGTGTATTTTTATGAGGGGGTCGAACAAATTCCTTGCCAAAGTGTGAAGTTGCCTGCATAATTCGCCTTCTTTGCCGGTATAGCTCAGTTGGTAGAGCACCTGACTTGTAATCAGGGGGTCCCGAGTTCGACTCTTGGTGCCGGCACCATTTCTGCTGATGGTGTTGCAAAACATTTCAGTAAGCCGGTATAGCTCAGTTGGTAGAGCACCTGACTTGTAATCAGGGGGTCCCGAGTTCGACTCTTGGTGCCGGCACCCGATTTGACAGCCCGATTGTGCAAAACAGTCGGGCTGTTTTGCATTTGCGGCACGGTCAGTGGCAGGGCTGCGGGCATTTCACTATAATAGCCCGTTTCAAACTGAAAAGGCCGTCTGAAAAGGGCGGGGTAACAATATCTGATGATTACTGTGAACACACTGCAAAAAATGAAGGCGGCGGGCGAAAAAATCGCCATGCCGACCGCTTACGAATCCAGTTTTGCGGCTTTGATGGAAGAAGCCGGCGTGGATGTGCTGTTGGTTGGGGATTCTTTGGGTATGGCGGTTCAGGGGCGGAAATCGACGCTGCCCGTCAGCCTGCGCGATATGTGCTATCACACCGAATGTGTAGCACGCGGTGCAAAAAATGCGATGATTGTCAGTGATTTGCCGTTTGGTGCATATCAGCAGAGTAAGGAGCAGGCGTTTGCCGCCGCTGCCGAACTGATGGCGGCAGGAGCGCATATGGTCAAACTCGAAGGCGGCGTGTGGATGGCGGAAACGACTGAATTTCTGCAAATGCGCGGCATTCCGGTTTGAGCGCACATCGGTCTGACCCCGCAATCCGTGTTTGCCTTCGGCGGATACAAGGTTCAGGGGCGCGGAAGTAAGGCGCAGGCGTTGCTTAACGATGCCAAGGCGCATGACGATGCGGGGGCGGCGGTCGTGCTGATGGAGTGTGTTCCTGCGGAACTGGCAAAAAAGGTAACTGAATCCGTTTCTTGTCCGACTATCGGTATCGGTGCGGGTGCGGATTGCGACGGGCAGGTTTTGGTGATGCACGATATGCTCGGTATTTTTCCGGGTAAAACGGCGAAATTCGTCAAAAACTTTATGCATGGGCAAAGCAGCATTCAGGCGGCGGTTCGGGCGTATGTTGCCGAAGTCAAAGCCAAAACCTTCCCTGCTGCGGAACATATTTTTGCAGACTGAACAAGGTTTGCTGCTGATGCCGTCTGAAAGCCGTTTCAGACGGCATTTTGTTTTACCATGTACGGCGCGTATAATCGGCGCGTTTTGTCGGGCAGGAAGCCCGAAGGATAAGGATTACCGTTATGCAAATCATACATACCATTCAAGAACTGCGCGCGTGGCGCAAAAATGCGGGAACGGTGGCGTTCGTGCCGACTATGGGCAACCTGCACGAAGGGCATCTTGCCCTCGTTCGCGAAGCCAAAAAACGCGCCGACAACGTTGTTGTCAGCATATTCGTCAACCGTTTGCAATTTGGTCAGGGCGAAGATTTCGACAAATATCCGCGTACTTTGCAACAGGATGTGGACAAACTTGCCGCCGAAGGCATTGCCGTTGTTTTCGCGCCCGATGAGAAAGAACTCTATCCGAACGTGGAACAACGGTATAACGTCGAACCGCCCCATCTGCAAAACGAATTGTGCGGCAAATTCCGCCCGGGACATTTCCGCGGGGTGGCAACGGTAGTGTCTAAGCTGTTCAATATTGTCGCGCCGGATGTTGCCTGTTTCGGCAAAAAAGATTACCAGCAGCTTGCCGTGATTAAAGGTTTGACCGAGGATTTGAATTTCGACATCGAAATTGTCCCCGTCGATACGGGGCGGGCGGCGGACGGTTTGGCACTCTCCAGCCGCAACCAGTACTTGAGCGTTGAGGAACGCGCCGAAGCACCGCGCTTGTACCGCGAGCTGCAGGCGGTTGCCGAATCGCTGAAGCAGGGCAGTTTGGATTATGCCGGTTTGGAAAAACGGGCCGTCCAATCTCTGACGGAACACGGCTGGACGGTCGATTATGTCGAAATCCGCCACGCCGATACGCTCGAAGTGGCACGGACGGGAGATAGGAGACTGGTGGTTTTGGCTGCGGCCCGTTTGGGGGCGACGCGTCTGATTGACAATGTGGAAATAAAACTCCCTTGAATTGCAAGCGTTGGTAATGCCGTCTGAAGCAGTATTTCAGACGGCATTTATTTTTTTGAACGGGGTTTCGCAAATCTACAAACGATTCTGCTTGTGATAAAGTTACGCCTGATTATATGCCGTCTGAAAGTTCGGACGGATGTCGGATAAAGGATGATTATGCTACCTAACCGTTTCAAAATGTTAACTGTGTTGACGGCAGCCTTGATTGCCGGACAGGTGTCTGCCGCCGGAGGCGGTGCGGGGGATATGAAACAGCCGAAGGAAGTCGGAAAGGTTTTAAGGAAACATCAGCGTTACAGCGAGGAAGAAATCAAAAACGAACGCGCACGGCTTGCGGCAGTGGGCGAACGGGTTAATCAGATATTTACGTTGCTGGGAGGGGAAACCGCCTTGCAAAAGGGGCAGGCGGGAACGGCACTTGCCGCCTATATGCTGATGTTGGAGCGTACAAAATCCCCCGAAGTTGCCGAACGTGCCTTGGAAATGGCCGTGTCGCTGAATGCGTTTGAACAGGCTGAGATGATTTATCAGAAATGGCGGCAGATTGAGCCTATACCGGGTGAGGCGCAAAAACGGATGGCCTGGTTGCGGAGCGTGCTGAAAGGAGAAGAAAATCAACGTTTGGACGGGCTGGAAGAGGTCTTGGCGCAGGCAGATGACGGGCAAAACCGCAGGATATTTTTGCTGCTGGCGCAAGCCGCCGTGCAGCAGGGCGGATTGGCGCAAAAAGCATCGGAGGCCGTCCACCGCGCGGCGTTGAAATATGAACATCTGCCCGAAGCGGCGGTTGCCGATGTGGTTTTTAACGTGCAAGTACGGGAAAAAGATAAAGCAATCGCGGCATTGCAACGCTTGGCAAAACTTGATACGGAGATACTACCGCCGACCCTGGTAACCTTGCGTTTGGTTGCGCGCCGTTATCCCGAGATACTCAGTGGCTTTTTCGAGCAAACAGACACCAAAAACCTTTCAACCGTCTGGCAGGAAATGGAAATTATGAACCTTGTTTCCCTGCACAGGCCCGATGATGCATATGAACGCTTGAAAGTGTTGCTGGATGCCAATCCGAATGCGGATCTGTATATTCAGGCGGCAATATTGGCGACAAACCGGAAAGAAGATATTTCCGTTATCGACGGCTATGTCGAAAAGGCATACGGCAGGGGGACGGAGGAACAGCGGAGCAGGGCGGCGCTAACGGCGGCGATGATGTATGCCGACCGCAGGGATTACGCCAAAGTCAGGCAGTGGCTGAAAAAAGTATCCGCGCCGGAATATCTGTTCGACAAAGGTGTGTCGGCAGTTGTTGCAACTCTCGAACTGGATGGTGCAAAGGCGGCTTTGCGGCAAATTAGGGAAGTACGGAAGCTTCCCGAGCAGCAGGGGCGTTATTTTATGGCGGACAACTTGTCTAAAGTACAGCTGTTTGCACTGTCAAAATTGCCGGATACACGGGAGGCTTTAAGGGAGCTGGACAAGATTATCGAAAAACCGCCTGTCGGCAGCAATACAGAGTTACAGGCAGAGGCATTGGTACAGCGGTCAGTTGTTTACGACCGGCTTGGCAAGCGGAAAAAAATGATTTCAGATCTTGAAAGGGCGTTCAGGCTTGCACCCGATAACGCTCAGATTATGAATAATTTAGGTTATAGCCTGCTTTCCGATTCCGAGCGTTTGGACGAGGGTTTTGTATTGCTTCAGAAGGCATATCAAATTAACCCTGACGATATTGCCGTCAACGACAGCATAGGCTGGGCGTATTACCTGAAAGGTGATGCGGAAAGCGCGCTGCCGTATCTCCGTTATTCGTTTGAGAGTCAGCCTGAGCCCGAAGTTGCCGCCCATCTGGGCGAGGTGTTGTGGGCATTGGGTGAACGCGATCAGGCGGTTGACGTGTGGACTCAGGCGGCACATCTTACGGGAGACAAGAAAATATGGCGCGAAACGCTCAAACGTCACGGAATCACATTGCCCGAACCTTCCCACAAACCTCGGAAATAATGCCGTCTGAACATGGAAGGCGCGGTTGGAAAAAAGACGGCGGCCGCATTCCGCTCCGGCAAATGCCAACGCCTCTGTTTTAAAGGATGTTGTCCACGCGGGTAGGATTTCAATCGGTAAGGAAATTTTCATGAAACATACTGTATCAATAGCGGCAATCCTGCTTTTGTCGGCCTGTGCGCAGTTGCCGCAGGACAGTGCAGGCCTGTGGCAGTCGTCCGAACACATCAGCAGTTTTGCAGCAGAAGGGCGGTTGGCAGTGAAAGCGGAAGGGAAAGGTTCTTATGCGAATTTCGACTGGACATACCAGCCTCCTGTAGAAACCATCAATATCAATACACCTTTAGGCAGTACGCTCGGGCAGTTGTGTCAAGACAAAGACGGTGCGTTGGCAGTGGATGCTAAAGGAAATGTTTATCAGGCGGAAAGTGCGGAGGAATTGAGTCGGCAGCTTATTGGTTTCAACCTGCCAATCCAATATCTGCATATCTGGGCAGACGGCAGACGGGTTGCCCATGCACCTTACCGCATCCTGCCGGACGGTATGCTGGAGCAATACGGTTGGATAATCAGCAGAACCGTCAACAGCGAAGGAAAAGCCCGCATCCTGCAATTGGATAACGGGAAATTGAACATCAGGCTGGTTTTCACCGAGATTGGAAT
This sequence comes from Neisseria sp. SLRRB23, assembly GCF_050896295.1. Taxonomy (NCBI): domain Bacteria; kingdom Pseudomonadati; phylum Pseudomonadota; class Betaproteobacteria; order Neisseriales; family Neisseriaceae; genus Neisseria; species Neisseria sp. SLRRB23. The sequence goes on along the minus strand of NZ_JBPBFH010000041.1, from coordinate 7,241 downwards.
GCCGTCTGAAACCGAAACCCCGGAACGCTGTGCGGCGCGCACGAGATAAGGCGGACAGATGAATATTGCGGACGGACGGCAGGCGTTTCCCGCACCTGCAAAACTGAATCTCGATTTGAGGATTACTGGAAGGCGGGAAGACGGTTATCACAATATCGAAAGCATATTCTGCCTGATAGATTTGCAGGATACCGTATATTTGAAACCAAGGGACGACGGCAAAATTATCCTGCACAATCCGGTTGATGGAATGCCGCAGGAGGCGGATTTAAGCTACCGTGCCGCATCGTTGCTGCAAAAATATGCACGCACCCCTACCGGCGTGGAGATATGGCTGGACAAAAAAATTCCGACCGGGGCCGGTTTGGGCGGAGGAAGCTCGGATGCGGCAACCGTTTTGCTGGTGTTGAACCGTTGGTGGCAGTGCGGTCTGACGCAGCGGCAGCTCATTGATTCGGGCGCGGCTTTGGGGGCGGACGTACCATTTTTTATTTTCGGCAAAAATGCGTTTGCGCGGGGTATAGGCGACAGGCTGGACGAAATGGATATTCCGAAACAGTGGTATGTCATCGTCAAACCGTCCGTCCACGTTTCCACCGCAAAAATTTTCACACACGAAGGCTTGACACGAAATTCCGCCTCAAGCATAATGCCGACTTTCCAAAACCTGCAACCGTTTAGAAATGATATGCAGGCAGTTGTATTTAAAGAATACCCTGAAGTTTGGAAAGCCTATTCCGAATTGTCCCGATATGGGGCTGCTTTAATGACAGGTTCCGGGGCATGTATATTCACGGCCTGTCAAGATAGGAATAGCGCATACAATATATACCGACAAGTTTCAGGTTTGTACGAGGCATATTTGGCAGAGGGTCTTTCAAAACATCCTTTGTTGTCCGTATAAACATTGTTGGGGAGTCGTCAAGCGGTTAAGACACTGGATTTTGATTCCAGCATGCGAAGGTTCGAATCCTTCCTCCCCAGCCAAGCCAAACAAGTTGGGGAGTCGTCAAGCGGTTAAGACACTGGATTTTGATTCCAGCATGCGAAGGTTCGAATCCTTCCTCCCCAGCCATATTTTTTTGGGGAGTCGTCAAGCGGTTAAGACACTGGATTTTGATTCCAGCATGCGAAGGTTCGAATCCTTCCTCCCCAGCCAGATAAAAGCGTGTAAGCTTGCTTACACGCTTTTTGTTTCATAGAAATAAAAATATTGAAATGCCTTTGTTTGTGTCGGATGTTGCAGGTATAATGTCGGGCTTGGTACAAGCGGAGGGAAGCATTGTGTTTTCTGAGCGGAAGTTAAACATAAAATCAGGTGAGAATATGGCTGCGTACGACAGTTTGATGGTATTTACAGGTAATGCCAATCCAGAGTTGGCACAACGCGTTGTCAAACATTTGGATATTTCCTTGGGAGATGCTTCGGTTTCCAAATTCTCAGACGGCGAAGTTGCCGTCGAACTGTTGGAAAACGTACGCGGTCGTGATGTTTTCATCCTTCAGCCGACCTGTGCGCCGACCAATGACAACCTGATGGAAATCCTGACGATGGCGGATGCACTGAAGCGTGCTTCGGCAGGTCGTATTACCGCAGCCATTCCGTATTTCGGCTATGCGCGCCAAGACCGCCGTCCGCGTTCCGTCCGCGTTCCGATTTCTGCCAAACTGGTGGCAAATATGCTGTATTCGGCAGGGATCGACCGTGTTTTGACCGTTGATCTGCACGCAGACCAGATTCAGGGTTTTTTTGATATTCCTGTGGATAATATTTATGCCACCCCGATTCTGTTGAACGATATCAAGCAGCAGCGGATTGAAAACTTGACTGTTGTCAGCCCTGATATCGGCGGTGTAGTCCGCGCCCGCGCCGTGGCAAAATCCCTGAATGCCGACTTGGCAATCATCGATAAACGCCGCCCAAAAGCCAATGTGGCGGAAGTCATGAACATCATCGGCGATATTCAAGGCAGAACCTGTCTGATTGTGGACGATATGATTGACACTGCAAATACGCTGTGCAAAGCCGCCGTCGCCCTGAAAGAGCGGGGGGCAGAACGTGTTCTGGCCTATGCCAGCCACGCAGTATTCTCCGGAGAGGCAGTCAGCCGTATTGCCTCATCCGAAATCGATCAAGTCGTTGTAACAGACACCATTCCTTTGTCTGAAGCAGCGCAAAAATGCGATCGTATCCGTCAGGTAACGATTGCAGGTTTGTTGGCTGAAACGGTTCGCCGTATCAGCAACGAAGAATCCGTCTCATATCTTTTTAATGAAGAAGTGATGACAGGCAGCATGTTGCTGCCATAAGCCCGAAGCCGTCTTAAGCTGGTCGCGGCCGATGACGGTAGTTTTATTTAAATTGGAGTATTTAACATGACTTATGAAATTCAAGCCTCTGTTCGTGAAGCACAAGGCACTGGTGCGAGCCGCCGCCTGCGTCGCGAAGGTCAAATCCCCGGTATTTTGTACGGTGAAGGCCAAGAGCCAGTTGCAATTGCTGTGGATCACAAAACTGTATTTTACGCATTGGAAAAAGAATCTTTCCATACCGCGTTGATTAAGTTGTCTCTGAACGGCGAAACCAAAGACGTTATCGTCCGCGATTTCCAAATGCACCCGTTCCGCCGCGAAGTCCAACACATCGACTTCCAAGCTGTGAAAGCTGATCAACTTGTACGTATCCGTGTTCCCCTGCACATCGTTAACGCTGAAAATTCCCAAGCGGTCAAACTGCAAGGCGGTCGTGTGTCTCTGTTGAACACGACTGTTGAAGTGCTTGCGTTGCCTGCCAATATCCCTGCTTTCTTGGATTTGGATTGTGCCGAAGTGGTTGCCGGTGACATTTTGCACTTGTCAGACATCAAATTGCCTGAAGGTGTAGAAAGCGTTTCCCTGAAACGTAACGAAAATCTGGCTGTTGCCACCGTTACCGGTAAGAAACGCTAATTGATTTCAGCAGCAGGGCGGCGCGTATGCAATACGTACCGCCCTGTTGTTTTATGCCGTCTGAACCGTGTTTCAGACGGCATTTCTTTATTTGTTGGAAAAGCGGGATATTTGAAACGGCGGATTACTGCCCTGTCAGACGCACCCAAAGCCTTTGCCACCGGCTTCTTTTTTCTACATTTTCCAGCGCGGCGATTTCTTTTTCGGCAATGGTGTATCCGTTTTGTCTGATTTTGATTTTTCCTAAAATCTGCCCTTTTTTTACCGGGGCGGGAATCGGCTGTATGGTTTCCAAAATTTGTTCGGCTGTTTTCGCTTCCTTATGTGGCAGAGTGATGTAGGCTTCTTTGAGGAAGCCTGCGCGGACGGTTTTTTTGCTGCCTCCGGAAATTTGGATTTGGGCAACGGTTTTGCCTTTCGGATATATTTTGGGCGTATCGAAGGCCTGCAATGCCCAGTTCAGCAGCTTGCTGTTGTCCGATGCGCGTGTTTCCGCCGATTCCGAACCCAATGTGATGACAAGGATGTGCCTGCCGTTGCCGGAGTATGACACGGCAAGGTTGTAGCCGCCGCTTTCTGTGTGTCCGGCTTTCAGACCGTTTACATTGTTGTCCCTATATAAAAGGATATTGCGGTTGTTTTGTTCTATATTTTTGAATTTGAAAGATTTGATGGAAAACAGCGGGTAATATTCCGGAAAGTCGCGCATCAATGCTTCAGACAGCAGGGCGAGGTCTTTGGCGGTGGAAACCTGTCCTTCTCTACTCAAGCCTGTCGGGTTTTTGAATACGGTGTTTTTCATGCCCAGGCGTCGGGCTTCTTTGTTCATTTGTTGCACAAAATTTTCAATCGAGCCGTTGCCCAGCCGGCCGGCAAGGGTTAGGGCGGCATCGTTTGCGGATAGGGCAATCATGCCTTTTAAGAGTTTGTCGATGCTGACCGTATCGCCGGGACGTACAAACATTCTGCTTCCTTCTGAAGCCCATGCGGATTCGGGTATTTTTAAGTTTTCTTCAGATTGGATATTTCCCGATTTCATGTTTTTGAAAACCAAATATGCGGTCATCAGTTGGGTTAGTGCCGCCGGTTCGACAGGGGTATTGATGTTTTTGGCGGATAAAGTCTGTCTGCTTTGAAGGTCGATAACGATGTGTGCCGCTGTGAGGGTTTCGGGTGTTTGGAGCGTGGGGGCGGCGTGTACCGTCGGTCTGTTGGACGCGGGCGATGCAGCCGTTGTGTGAGAAACGCCTAAGATGATGGAAAGCAGGACGGGCAGGATTTTATGTGCTGTCATGAAATATTCTAATTGTGTGAGTGTTTCAGCCTGCCGATTATACGCTTAGGGTGTCTGATCGGGCGGATTTTTCTTGCTTTCGTGCCGTCTTGGGCGTATGGTTTTGGGTTTTGCGATTTTAATAAACCGATTATCCCATATTGAATTATGAACACGCCCCTTCCTTATTCCGATTACCTCATCCGCATCCTGACGGCATCTGTCTATGATGTCGCGGTCGAAACGCCTTTGGAACCGGCACGCAGCCTTTCTGTACGTTTGAAAAACAACATCCTTTTGAAACGCGAAGATTTGCAGCCGGTTTTTTCGTTCAAAATACGCGGCGCGTACAACAAAATGTCCAAGTTGCCGAAAGATGCGCTCGCTTGCGGCGTGATTGCGGCAAGTGCGGGCAACCATGCCCAAGGGGTGGCATTGTCCGCACAGCGTTTGGGTTGCCGTGCCGTTATCGTTATGCCGGAGACTACGCCAAAAATTAAAGTGGATGCGGTTAAGAGCCGTGGCGGCGAGGTGGTTTTGCGCGGTGTTTCATACAACGATGCATACGATTATGCGATGGAGTTGGCGGAAAAAGAAGGGTTAACCTATATCGCACCGTTTGACGATCCTGATGTGATTGCGGGACAGGGGACGGTGGGGATGGAAATTGTCAGCCAGCATCCCGATCCAATCCGCGCCGTATTCGTACCGATAGGGGGGGGCGGTTTGGCAGCGGGCGTAGCGGCATTTATCAAACAGGTCCGTCCCGAAATCAAAGTCATCGGCGTTCAGACACATGATTCCTGTTGTATGAAGCAATCGGTCGAAGCGGGCCAAATCGTCCATTTAAAAGATGTCGGGCTGTTTTCAGACGGCACTGCGGTCAAAGTCGTCGGAAACGAAACCTTCCGTCTCTGCAAAGAACTTTTGGATGAAATTATTACAGTCGATACCGATGCGGTTTGCGGTGCGGTCAAGGATATTTTCGATGACACGCGCAGCATTACCGAGCCGGCGGGCGCGTTGGCGTTGGCGGGTCTGAAAGCCTATATTGCCCGAGAAGGCGCGGAAAACCAAACCCTGATTGCCGTTACCAGCGGCGCGAATATGAATTTTCACCGTTTGCGCCACGTTTCGGAACGGAGCGAATTGGGCGAGGGCAACGAAGGTATTTTTGCCGTTACCATTCCAGAGGAACGCGGCAGCTTCCTTAAGTTTGTCAATATATTGGGAAATAGGAATATTACCGAGTTCAACTACCGCTACGGGGACGATGAAAAAGCGCATATCTTTGTCGGACTTCAAGCGGCAGGCCCGCAGGATTTGGCGGTTATCGGCAGCCGGTTGGATGAGGCGGGATTGCCCAATGTCGATCTGACCGATGATGAGATTGCCAAAATCCATATCCGTTATATGGTTGGAGGACGGACGGATAAAGTAGAAAACGAGCGTCTGGTCAGTTTTGAGTTTCCGGAGCGTCCGGGGGCATTGGCACGCTTTTTGAACCATATGCAGGGAGGGTGGAACATTACGCTCTTCCATTACCGCAACCACGGTGCGGATTACGGGCGGATTTTGGTCGGTATCGACGTGCCGCCGCACGATGCCGCCGCATTTGACGGTTTCTTGGAAAGTCTGGGATACAGCTATCACGAGGAAACGCAAAATGCCGCGTACAAGCTGTTTCTTGCCTGACGCTTGACACGCAATGCCGTCTGAAAGCCTTTCAGACGGCATTGTGCTTTCGGGATTAAATCGAATATTCAATCAGCTCGTTTTGAGAAAAAACATAAACCTGTTTCGGAATTAAGTTTAATTCTTTGCCTTCGGCGATTGGGTAACGCGCGGCATCGCTGCCAGCCAGCGTGATGTGCACGTCTTGTTTGCCGTGTTTCACCAAAACGTGCGTCAATGCGCCGACGGCGTGGATTTTTTCGATTTCGGCACAAATCATCGGGGTTTCGTGTTCGGCGGCGATCTGCCATTCGTGCGGGCGGATATAGCCGGTGGCGGTTTGTNCCTGCCATTTGTATTGCGCGTCCAATTTCCACGCGAAGCCGTTGTAATGCCAGAAGCCTTTTTCGATGCGTCCTTCAAATGCGTCGGTTTCGCCTAAGAACTCGGTAACGAAGGCGTTTTCGGGTTTGCGGTAAATGGTTTCGGCGCTGCCGGTTTGTTCAATTTTGCCGTGGTTCATGACGACAATTTCGTCGGAAACTTCGAGGGCTTCCTCTTGGTCGTGCGTAACCAGAATGCTGGTTACACCGAGGTTGTGATGAATGTCGCGCANCCAAGTGCGTAATTCTTTGCGTACTTTGGCATCCAACGCGCCGAAGGGTTCGTCCAGGAGTAGGAGTTTGGGTTCGACGGCGAGGGCGCGGGCGAGGGCAATGCGTTGGCGTTGGCCGCCGGAGAGCTGGTGCGGATAGAATTTTGCCAAATGCGAGAGCTGCACGAGTTTGAGCAATTCTTCGACTTTGGTGCGGATTTGTTCTTTGGACGGGCGTTCGGACTTGGGCAATACGGTCAAACCGAAAGCGACGTTGTCAAACACGTTCATATGGCGGAAAAGGGCGTAGTGTTGGAACACGAAGCCGACTTTGCGCTCACGGACGTGTTTGGCGGTTACGTCTTGCCCGTCAAACAGAATCTTGCCGCCGTCGGCGTTTTCCAGTCCGGCGATAATGCGTAAAAGCGTGGTTTTGCCGCAGCCGGACGGGCCGAGCAGGGAAACGAGTTTGCCGGTAGGGACGTTGAGGTTGATGTTTTTCAGTGCGTGAAAATTGCCGAAGTGTTTGTTTAAGTTTTGGATGGTGATGCTCATATTGCGTTCCTTTCGGCGGCGGCGAGTTTTTTGTCTTGTATAGTGGATTAACAAAAACCAGTACGGCGTTGCCTCGCCTTAGCTCAAAGAGAACGATTCTCTAAGGTGCTGAAGCACCAAGTGAATCGGTTCCGTACTATTTGTACTGTCTGCGGCTTCGTCGCCTTGTCCTGATTTTTGTTAATCCACTATAAT
>NZ_JBPBFH010000040.1:0-15611 GCF_050896295.1 Neisseria sp. SLRRB23 | reverse complement strand
TTGCCGAACTGACCTTGCCGAAGTTTTCAGACGGCGTTTGGGACATTGCAAGCATTGTTGCAGTCTCAGTCAATAACAAACCCATCGGCGCATTCGCACTTGCCGACGCGTTGAAAGCCGATACCGCCGAAGCCATAGGCCGTCTGAAAAAACATAATATCGATGTTTACATCATGAGCGGCGACAACCAAGGCACGGTCGAATACGCCGCCAAACAACTGGGCATCGCACACGCCTTCGGTAATATGAGTCCGCGCGATAAGGCTGCCGAAGTGCAGAAGCTCAAAGCTGCCGGCAAAACCGTGGCAATGGTCGGCGACGGCATCAATGACGCACCTGCGCTCGCCGCCGCCAACGTCAGCTTCGCGATGAAGGGCGGCGCGGACGTTGCCGAACACACCGCGTCCGCCACACTGATGCAGCATTCGGTCAACCAGCTCGCCGATGCGCTGTCGGTATCGCGGGCGACGTTGAAAAACATCAAGCAAAACCTGTTTTTCGCCTTTTTCTACAATATTTTGGGCATTCCGCTTGCCGCGCTCGGCTTCCTAAATCCCATCATCGCAGGCGCGGCAATGGCGGCAAGCTCGGTTTCGGTATTGGGCAATGCCTTGCGCCTGAAACGGGTGAATATTGAGTAATATGAGACCTTTGCAAAAAAGCCTTTCCCCCGACAGCCGGAACCCAAACACAGGTTTTCGTCTATTTCCGCTCCTAATTACTCCTGATTTTACCCAAATGCCCCCTTAACCCTCCCCGGATACCTGATAATCAGGCATCCGGGTCGCCTTTTAGGCAGCAACAGGCGCACTTAGCCTGTTAGCCGCTTTCAACAGGTTCAAACACATCGCCTTCAGATGGCTTTGCGCACTCACTTTGAGCAAACCAAAATAGGTTGCCCGCGCATAGCAGAATTTACGGTGTAACGTACCGAAGCTTTGTTCGACCACATAACGGGTTTTCGATAAATACCGGTTACGCTTCGTTTGATTTTCCGTCAGCGGACGGTTGCGGTGGGCTTTGCGCATAATGCCGTCCGGTAACCGATGCTCTTTCAGATGTTGCCGGTTTTCCGCACTGTCGCAGCCTTTATCGGCATAGACGGTTGTATCTTCGGCAATGCCCTCCAACAACGGCGACAGGTGTTTGCACTCATGGGCATTGGCGGGGGTAATGTGCAGTTTCTCGATATAGCCTTCCGCATCGGTACAGGTATGTTGTTTGTAACCGAGTTTGTAGAGGCCGTTTTTCTTTATCCAACGGGCATCGCTGTCTTTACTCGGTGTGGTTTGACCGCTGACTTGTCCTTCTTCATCGATTTCTATAGCCTGACGCTGTTTGCTGCCGGCAGTCTGAATAATGGTGGCGTCAACGACGGCGGCGGATGCTTTCTCTATTTTTAAACCTTTTTCGGTCAGTTGGCAGTTAATCAGTTTGAGCAATTCAGACAGGGTATCGTCTTGCGCCAGCCAGTTGCGGTAGCGGCATAAGGTGCTGTAATCGGGGATGCTCAGTTCGTCAAAACGGCAAAACAGGTTGAAATCGATGCGGGTGATGAGGCTGTGTTCGAGTTCGGGATCGGAGAGGCTGTGCCATTGTCCGAGCAGGACGGCTTTGAACATGGATAGCAGTGGATAGGCGGGACGGCCGCGGTGGTCTCTAAAGTAACGGGTTCTTTGACGGTTCAGGTATTGTTCGATCGGCTGCCAATCAATCACCTGATCCAACTTCAATAGTGGGAAACGGTCGATGTGTTTGGCAATCATGGCTTGTGTGGTTTGCTGAAAGAAGGTGCTCATGAGAAATCCCCTAAATGTCTTGGTGGGGATTTTGGGGATTTTGGGGAATTTTGCAAAGGTCTCTACCGGTAACGGCAGGGTCTGATTTTTTTGATAAGCAATCTGCTATAATGACGCATTTCCGCATGTATAGTGGATTAACAAAAACCAGTACAGCGTTGCCTCGCCTTAGCTCAAAGAGAACGATTCTCTAAGGTGCTGAAGCACCAAGTGAATCGGTTCCGTACTATTTGTACTGTCTGCGGCTTCGTCGCCTTGTCCTGATTTAAATTTAATCTACTATATAAAGCGGTAAATCGGACGGCGTAGTTTCTACGCCTTTTGTGTATATTTTTTCGGTATCCTGCATTATTGCTGTTTGATGCCGTCTGAAAACAGTTGCCCGAGGGGACGCTGCCTTCCGGGTCAGAGTGGTTATGTTGAAAAAATGGTTGAATAAAATACTTCCTTCGGGGCGCGGTGGCAAAAGAGCGGAAGGTAAAACGGTCATACCTTTGGAAAGGCACAACATCCGTGCCGAAATGTTGAGTTTTGCCGCTGAGAAAGTCATATGCCGTCTGAAGGAGGCAGGCTTCCAGGCTTATGTTGTCGGGGGGGCGGTCAGGGATTTGCTGCTCGGTATTGAGCCTAAAGATTTTGATGTGGCGACCGATGCCACTCCGGAACAGGTGCACAAACTTTTCCGCCGCAGCCGCATCATCGGCAGGCGTTTCCAAATCGTTCATGTAATGAACGGTGCGGAAGTGATTGAGGTAACAACTTTTCGGGGTGGTGCGAAAGTACATCAGAATGCACGCGGCAGGATTATGAAAGACAATACCTACGGCAGTATCGAAGAAGATGCCATGAGGCGTGACTTTACCTGCAACGCGTTGTATTACGATCCGGAAAAAGAAGAAATTTTGGATTTCCACAACGGCATGGACGATATTGCCGAACGGAAGCTGGTGATGATCGGTAATGCCGCCGAACGGTATCAGGAAGACCCTGTCAGGATTTTAAGGGCAATCCGCCTGTCGGGGAAATTGGGATTCGAATTGTCGCAAGCGACCGCCGGACCTATTGCCGAATCAATAGGCCGTCTGAAACACGAGCCGGTGGCAAGGTTGTTTGATGAGATTATGAAGTTGTTGTTTTCAGGACACGCGCGAGAATGCTTGAAGCGTTTGAAAGAATTTGATGTTCCTGATGATATCCATCCCCTGTTTAATGCGCTGAACATTTCAGACGGCATGGATGGGAAAATGATAGGCCTTGCCCTTAAAAATACCGACGAACGCTTGCGCGCCGACAAATCGGTTTCGGTCGGCTTCGTGTTGGCAGCGTTAATGTGGCCGGAATTAAACCGCCATTGGAAAGTAAACCTGCAACAGGGTTTGAAACCTTCACACGCCTTGTCGGAGGCGATGAATACTTTGCGTGATACGGTTGAACGTGGTTGGGGCGTTCCCCAGCGTTTTTCTGCCACTATGCGTGAAATTTGGTTGTTTCAGCCGCAGTTTGAAAACAGGAGGGGGACAAGGCCGCATAAACTGTTTGCACAAGCGCGTTTCCGTGCCGCTTATGATTTTCTGATACTGCGTGCGGCAGTCGGCGATGCGGACCGTACGCTTGTCGATTGGTGGACGGCGTTTCAGACGGCATCACCTGAGCAGCGGGCCGATATGACCAAAAATCAGCCGTCCGTCCGATACGGCAAGAATGAAGGGCAGGCTAAAAAACGCCGCCGCAGAAGGCGTAAACCTGATCAGGGTTCTGTAGGTGCGAATCAACAATAATGGTTAACGGACGGGGAGTAATGCCGAAAAGGTTTCCGACTGCATATGCCCCTATCTTGGAAACAGTATAAATTCTTTAGAATCAGGCTGTTTAATAAATTTTGCCCTTTGTACAGCGTTGTTTTGTTTTGGTAGGCGTTTGAGCAGCCGATTAGAATTGTATGATTGATTGGTTTTTAATCTCTTGAGCCAATAAAACGGATGCCGTCTGATTTTTTCAGACGGCATTTTCTATTTTTTCGTTGCGGGCGCATTGGATTGCGTCGTCTTTTGCCGTCCAGCGGTTTGGGTCGTACAGGTTTAATAGCCGATGCCGCCGTTAAATGTGATGGTACACAAGGCGAGCGTGTCGTCTGTGGAGAAAGTGAGGTTGGTGCGCAATTGTGAAATTTCGGCGAAATTTTGCATGGACGGAGCAATCAGGTGCAGGAGGGATAATCGGGCAGATGAGGGTAGTCAGATAAAACGGATACGGAATCCTGCTTCCGTATCCGTTTTTGTTTGTGCGGTTGATTGTGCATCAAGGTTCAGACGGCATCCGTATCAGCAGTGTTCTGCCGATTCGTAGGCTTCGACGATTTTTTGCACTAAAGGATGCCGGACGACGTCTTCACTGGTAAAGGTGTGGAAATACAGGCCTTCTACATCGTGCAGTTTCTCACGTGCGTCTTTCAATCCTGATTTGATGTTTTTGGGCAGGTCAATCTGGCTGATGTCGCCGGTAATGACGGCTTTCGCACCAAATCCGATGCGGGTCAGGAACATTTTCATTTGTTCGGGCGTGGTATTTTGTGCCTCGTCGAGGATGATGTATGCGCTGTTGAGCGTCCTGCCGCGCATATAGGCGAGTGGGGCAATCTCAATTAGACCTTTTTCAATCAGCTTGGTTACACGGTCGAAGCCCATCAGGTCATAGAGGGCATCATAAAGCGGACGAAGGTAGGGATCGACTTTCTGGGTCAGGTCACCGGGCAGAAAACCCAGTTTCTCACCGGCTTCGACGGCAGGCCGGACTAAAACGATGCGTTCGATTTGGTGTTTTTCCATTGCGTCAACGGCGGCGGCGACGGCAAGATAGGTTTTGCCCGTGCCTGCGGGCCCCAGCCCGAATACGATATCGTGGTTGAGCAGGGCGCGGATATAGCCGTTTTGGCTGGGTGTCCTGCCGCCGATGCTGCCGCGTTTGGTGCGGAAATAATAGGCGTGGTCATGGTTTTTTTCTTGATGACCGGCATCTTCGGTTTGGGCTTCGACGGCGGCAAGCCTGATGTCACCGTCGTTTAGGTCGCGCGTCTGCGCCGTTTCCAAGAGTTTGAGCAGTGCGCGTTTGCCGGCGTGTGCAAATGCGCCGTTGAAAGTGAAATGTTCAAAACGGCGGCTGATGTGGATATCGAGTGCTTTGGCAAGTAAATCAAGGTTGTTGTCAAAAGAACCGCACAGACGCTGCAACGCCAAGTTGTCGGTTTCTTCTAAATGCAGGTGGACGGTATGTGTCATATGAAGGTCCGAATAGTTGGATATTGTGTGATTTTAATCTATTTCATCGGTATTTTCTTACCGTATTCTGCGATTGCCTGTCGGAAAATGCCAATCAACCTGTCTATAACGGCATTTTCGCCAAATTCGTTCAGACAGTTTTTCCTAAGTCGGGCAGGTTCAAAATCAGAGTGGTGTTCATACATTTTGATGAGTGCGTCGGCAAGGGCATCGTCGTCGTCAACAGGAACCAAATATCCGTTGCCGTCTGAAACAATAGATTCCGCACCGCCGCAGCGTGTTGCAATGACGGGCAGTCCTTGGGACAGTGCTTCGATATAGACCACGCCGAAGGTTTCTGTGCGGCTGGCAAGGACGAATGCGTCGCTGTTTCTCATCAAATCCAATACTGCTTCGGGCTGTAATGCGCCTAAAAATGTAACGGCATGGGCAATTCCCAACTGACGTGCCTGCCGTTTCAGGTTTGTTTCTTCTTGTCCGCTGCCGCCGATATTCAAACGGAGGTTGGGGTGTTTTGCCAAAGCACGGGCAAAGGCGGACAGGAGGACATCATGTCCTTTTAGCCGGCGTAGATGGGAGACAGTGCAGAAGGTAAAATATTTGTCCGGACGGTTGATTTGCGGGGGATTGAAGGCTCGGGTAAAGATGTTACCCAGAATGTTAGGCAGATATTGCCATGTAGTGCCGTATTTATGTTGCAGGACTTGGGCGAAACGGCGGCTGACAGCGAGCAGTGCGGAGGCGTGTGCCGCCGCATTTTTCATAGGCTGCCATTGGTGCGGGCGCACCAAACCGCGCGTAATGGTGCTGCTGTGTTCCGTGACGACATAGGGGATGCCGTATTTTTGGGAAATCTTGAAGGCAAGTATGCCGGCATAGTTCATACAGTGGGCATGGATGATGTCGGGAATGCCGTTTTCCCCGATATAGCGATCAAAGGCCTTTAATCCTGCTCGCACCCAGCGGATGCGGTCGATGTCGATTAGCGGAAAACGGGGGAAGAAATACATGCTGCGCCATGCATAGATGTCCAAACCTTTTTGCCGGTATTGGGCAAAACCGTAAGGGCCGGTCAGGATGCTTGCTGTTTCTTTCCGCAGATAACGGAACATGGGGGCGAGGATGGCGGTTTTGATGCCTTTGCGTTGGAGGGCCTGTGCTTGATTTTGGAAAAATATTCCGTCCACATCCTGTTCGGATTGCGGATACCATGAGGGGATGACGAGGACGTGCAACGGTTCGGACATAATGTGATTCCGTATCGGAAAGACGGTTATTATAAGGCAGGCCGATCGAATATTTAAATTGTTGCCTTACGCTAACGCAATTTAGCATACCGATATGCTAGATTGGCGGTTTTATAAGTGAGGATACGGATATGTTGCGTTCTATTTTGGTGGCTTCCCTATTGGCGGTATCTTTTCCGGCAGCGGCTGAAGCATTGAATTACAATATTGTCGAATTTTCTGAATCGGCAGGTGTAGAGGTGGCTCAGGATACGATGTCCGCACGTTTCCAAGTGACGGCAGAAGGACGGGACAAAAATGCCGTCAATGCCGAGTTTGTTAAAAAATTCAACAATTTCACCAGAAAATCAAAAAATGGTAGCTTTAAAACCGAATTGGTATCGCGCAGTGCGATGCCGCGCTATCAATATACCAACGGCAGACGCATTCAAACAGGCTGGGAGGAGCGTGCGGAATTTAAGGTCGAAGGTAGGGATTTTGATGAGTTAAACCGTTTTATTGCCGATGTTCAGGCAGATGCCGCATTGGAATATACGGATTTCCATGTGTCGCGTGAACGCCGAAACGAGGTCATCGATCAGGTCAGTAAAGATGCTATTTTGCGTTTCAAGGCGCGTGCCGACAAGTTGTCGGGCATATTGGGTACGTCCGGTTATAAAATCGTCAAATTAAATTTGGGACACATCGGCAGCCATATCGCGGGTGGGGGAACTGCTCAGGCAAAAATGCTTCGTGCCATGCCGATGGCGGCAAGCGTCAATATGGAGGGTGCGGATTCCGCCGCGCCGGGTGTGGAGGAAATCAGCATCAGTGTCAATGGAACGGTTCAGTTCTGATTTGAGGTGAACGGCAAATGCCGTCTGAAACCCGACGATAAGGGTTCAGACGGCATTTATATTTTAGGCTTTGGGCAGGGTTACGCCGGTTTGTCCCATGTATTTGCCGTTGCGGTCTTTGTATGAAGTTTCGCACACTTCGTCGCTCTCGAAGAAGAGGACTTGCGCTACGCCTTCGCCTGCGTAGATTTTGGCGGGCAGGGGGGTGGTGTTGGAAAATTCGAGGGTAACGTAGCCTTCCCATTCCGGCTCGAACGGGGTAACGTTGACGATAATGCCGCAGCGGGCGTAGGTGGATTTGCCCAAGCATACGGTCAGGACGTTGCGCGGGATGCGGAAATATTCGACCGTGCGCGCCAGTGCGAAGGAATTGGGCGGGATGATGCAGCAGTCGTCTTCAACGGTAACGAAGTTTTTGGGATCGAAGTTTTTGGGATCGACGATGGTGCTGTTGATGTTGGTAAAAATTTTAAATTCATTGGCGCAGCGGATATCGTAGCCGTAGCTGGACGTGCCGTAGGAGATGATGCGTTTGCCGTCGGCTTCTTTGATTTGGTTCGGCTCGAAGGGATCGATCATGCCGAATTCTTCGCTCATGCGGCGTATCCATTTGTCGGACTTGATGCTCATAATGTTTTCCTTGTTTCTTTTGATGTTCGGACAAAGCATTCGGGGATGCCGTCTGAAAACGGGGCTTATTTGTTTTTGGGCAGTTTCACTTCTTTAATCATGCCGTTTTCGCATTTCATAATGAAGAGGGTTTCGCCGTTTTGCGAGACGGTAAATCTGCCGTGTGCCAAACCTTTTTTAAATATGCCCGAGAGTACCATGTTGCGGAATTTGGTACTGTCGGAATTGAACGGTTCGATAAATATTTCGCGGTTGGCGGCAACGGTATAAACGCCTTGTCCGTCGAACTTGCCGTTTTTAAACGAACCGGTATAGTTGCGCCCGTCTTGGCAGCGCCATGTGCCTTTGCCGGCGGGTTTACCGTCTTTGCCGACATCGCCGTCGTAGGTGCAGCCTGGTTCTTGATAGGAAGTCAGAACGGCGGCCGAAGTGGGGAGGGCGAACATCATGGCGGGCAGTAGGAATGCGAGATGTTTAAGCATAAGGGTTATTCCATTGGATTTTGGTTGACGGTATTTTGTCGTGTAAAAGCCGTCTGAAAAATCAATCTTGCCAGCCGCCCAAATAGGAAACCAGCTCTTCCAACATGGTGCTGACGGATTCCGCCATCAGGATTTGCGAGGCGAAGGCAAGACTGGCGGCATCGTCACCGTTGCTTTCGGCTTCTTCCTGCAATACGTCGAGGTATTGGATGCGCTTGAGTGTGAAGTCTTGAGTGAGGATAAAGGCGATTTGTTCGCGCCAAACCAAACCGAGCTGGGTTACGGTCTTACCGTTTTTGACGTGTTGAACCACTTCGTCGGCGGTTAAATCTTGTTTGGATACTTTGATGACGGGAACAATATCGCCCGTACCTTTGAGTTCGCAATCGCTGTCTAATTCAAAACCGCCTTCGCAATGCCCTTGCAACAGCCAGCCGGTCATCAGGGAAGAGGGCGATTGCTTGGTATTCGGCAGCGAGGCTTCCAAACCGCCCAAAGCTTCGCGCAGCTTGGTCAGGATGTTTTCTGCTTTGGTGGAAGCCGCGTTATTGACGAGCAGGTAGCCGTGGCGGGTGTTAAACACTGCTTCAGTACGGCTGCTGCGGGTAAATGCACGGGGCAGTAGGTCGTCCGTAATCTGCTCTTTAAGCTCTTGTTTTTCTTTGCGACCGACATTACGGGCTTCATTGTTTTGGATTTCCGCTACCTTCTCTTCCAAAATATCGCGGATGACGCCGGCGGGCAGGACTTTTTCCTCTTTTTTCAGGGCGACGCGCAAGGTAAAGTCGGCAGGGAAAACGAGTTCCGGGGAGAATGAAACCGGTGCGGTAAAGCCTTCGCTGAACCAGTCTAAGCCTTGGCAATGGGTAAATTCAGCTTCGACAAGTTTGTCGGCAAGTACGTCCGCCTCAGGCAGCTTTTCTTTGTTGAGCGGATAAAAACTAATCTGCTTGAACCACATAATGTTTCCTATTGTTTGAAATGTCGGGAATTATTTGCTGAATTGTTTTTTCACGCTGACTTTGGTTTTCTTCTTGAAGCGGTTTTTCTCTTCCTTGCGGCCTTCGCGTTTCTCAATACGGTTGCTCAAGCTGACGCGGCGCAACGGTTTTTTCTTCGGTTTGTCTTCCGCATTTTCATACGGGTTTTCCGAAACATTGTATTGAATCCGCAACGGCGTGCCTTGCAGATTGAAGGCTTTGCGGAACGTTTGGGTCAGATAGCGTGTATAGCTGTCGGAAATCGCGTGCAGCGAATTGCCGTGTACCACAATTACGGGAGGGTTCATGCCGCCTTGGTGGGCATAACGCATTTTCGGACGCACCAAGCCGGCACGCGGCGGCTGTTGACGCTCGATAGCGCTTTGCAATACACGCGTGATTTTCGGTGTCGGCATCTTAATCATCGCCGCATTGTAGGCAGCCTGAATGCTGTCGAACAATCCGTCTATGCCGCGTTCTTTCAACGCGGAAATAAAGTGGAACTTGGCAAAATCAAGGAAATACAGTTTGCGGTTGATATCGCGCTTCACTTGCTCGCGACGCTCTTCGCTGATGCCGTCCCATTTGTTGACGGCAACCACCAGCGCGCGCCCTGCTTCCAAAGCAAAACCGGCAATCGTCGCATCTTGGTCGGCGATGTCCTGCTGCGCGTCCAATACCAAAACAGCTACGTTTGCCGCTTCAACCGCCTGCATCGCTTTGATAACGGAGAATTTTTCTACTGCTTCATCCACTTTGCCGCGACGGCGCACACCTGCGGTATCGATGATGGTAAACGGTTTGCCTTCACGTTCAAAATCGATGTGGATACTGTCGCGTGTCGTACCCGCCATATCGAAGGCAATCACGCGCTCTTCGCCGAGAATGGCGTTTACCAAGGTTGATTTACCGACGTTCGGACGACCGATAACGGCAAAAACAGGATGTTTTGCATCGGCTTCTTCGGCTTCAGGCTCGGGGAAGTTTTCCAAAATATCTTCAATCAGATAATACACGCCGTCGCCGTGCGCGCCTGAAATAACATAAGGGTCGCCCAAGGCAAGTTCGTAGAACTCGGCGGCAAGCACGGCTCTGTTGCCGCCTTCGCCTTTGTTTACCGCCAGATAAACAGGGCGCGGGCTTTGGCGCAAACGGTCGGCAATAATCTTGTCTTGCGGGGTCAGGCCGGTACGGCCGTCCACCAAAAACACAACCGCATCGGCTTCATCGACAGCCTGCAAGGTTTGTTTTGCCATTTCGTGCAAAATGCCGCTGTCCACAACCGGCTCAAAACCGCCGGTATCGATGACCAAATAAGGTTTGCTGCCGACTTTGCCATGACCATAATGGCGGTCTCGGGTCAGACCGGGCAGGTCATGCACGAGCGCGTCTTTGGTGCGCGTTAAACGGTTGAATAAAGTAGATTTGCCGACGTTGGGGCGGCCGACAAGCGCGATGGTGGGTTTCATTATTGAGTCTTTCTGTGTCAAGTGCCGTTCGGTAGAACTGAACACGAGCAGGTGTCCGTTGGGACACGGCGGATGGTTTTACGGGAATCGCCGTAGGATAGTATTGTCTGAAATGCCGTCTGAAGAGAGAGCGGCATTTCAGACGGCATTTATTTCAGCGAATCGAGTTTCATTTGAACCAATTCGCGACCGACAGAATCTTGAGGCATTTTTTCCAAAGCCTGTCCGTAGTTTTTTAAGGCTTCTTGGTTTTTTCCCTGTGCGGCATAAACATCGCCTTTGGTTTCCATCAGCAGGGGGGCGAAGTCCGCTTCAACCGGCGTATCGAGTGCGGCAAGCGCGGCATCGTATTTTTTTTGTTGCAACAACACAACGCCCAGACGCTGCGCCGCCAACGCCTGAATCAGGCTGTCTTTTTGGTTGGACAACACCCATTTCAAATGGCCTTCGGCAACATCGTAACGCTGCGCGTCAAATTCGGTTGCTGCCGCCATCAGCGTGGCTTGGGCGGCGGAAATGGAATGCGGGTAGCTTTGTTGGAGCTTGGTCAATTCGGCATTGATTTCGCTTTGCGGGGCTTTGTTTTGCGCCTTTTCCACGATTTCAGCCAATATGGCAGCGGCTTCTTGATTTTGGGAAACTTTACGGTTTTGGTAAACCGTGTATCCCAAGTAGCCGAGCGCTGCCAAAATCAGCACGGCAAACAGCCATTTGCCCGTGGTTTTCCAAAAATATTTGAAGTTGTCTAACTCTTGTTGTTCTTCGAGATGGGCTGCCATTTATGCGTTCTTCCATTGTTGTAAAGTAGGGGTTAAATCCTCGGCGGCGACGGTTTGTTGACCGTGTGCGCCGTTCATGTCTTTGAGCGTAACCGTACCGTTCGCCAGTTCGTCTTGCGCGACAATCAGGGCAAAGCGCGCGCCGCTGTTGTCGGCTTTTTTCATTTGCGCTTTCAGGCTTTGATAGCCGGAATGCTGCATTACATTGAAATCTTGCGCGCGCAAGGCTTGTGCGTATTTCATCACCTGCAAGTCCGCCCCTTCGCCTTGGTGCATTGCATAGACATCAGGCGCGGCGTTCACTTCCAGCGAGCCGTATTCGCTCACCAAAAGCAGCAGCCGCTCGATACCCATTGCAAAGCCGATGGACGGCGCAGGCTTACCGCCGAGTTCCTCAATCAAACCATCGTAACGGCCGCCGCCGCACACAGTCGCTTGCGCGCCGAGTTTGTCGGTCGTCCACTCAAAAACCGTCTGATTGTAATAATCCAAACCGCGAACCAAGCGCGGATTTTCAATATATTGAATACCCAAACCGTCCAACATCGCCTTGAAGCGTGCATAGTGGTTTTGCGAAGCCTCGCACAAATAATCCACCAAACGCGGCGCGGCGTTGCAGATTTCCTGCAAATCAGGATTTTTCGTATCCAAAACGCGCAAAGGATTGGTTTTCAGACGGCGTTTGCTGTCTTCATCCAATTTATCTTCATAACGGGTCAGATATTCAACCAATGCCGCACGGTGTGCCGCGCGTTCCTCACGGTTGCCCAAGCTGTTGATTTCCAAAGTCAGGTATTCGCGAATACCCAATTTTTCCCATAAGTCGGCAGACATCGCGATGATTTCCGCATCAATATCCGGCCCTTCAAAACCCAAAGCCTCGATGCCGACCTGATGAAACTGACGGTAACGGCCTTTTTGCGGACGCTCGCGGCGGAACATCGGCCCCATATACCACAGCTTTTGCGGGCTGTTGTACAGAAGGTTGTGTTCGACCACCGCACGCAGACAAGACGCCGTACCTTCAGGACGCAGGCTTAAACTCAAAGAATCGTTTGAATCGGAAAAGGTGTACATTTCCTTGCCGACCACGTCGGTTTCCTCGCCGATGGAGCGGACAAACAAACCGGTTTGCTCGACAATCGGCGTACGGATTTGCTGATAACCGTAAGCGCGCGTCCAACGGTTTACCGTATCTTCAAACGCCTGCCAAAACGCAGCCGTCAGTTTGAAATCTTTTTGCCCGACAGGCAGAAGGTCGTTCATGCCTTTGACGGATTGGATTTTTTGTGCCATTTCAAGTAAAAATGCTTAAATCAAATTGCGGGCGATTATAGCGGATTTTTAAGGGCTTGTGAGGATAGAGATGGTTTGCGGATGGGTAAAAATGCCGTCTGAAACAGTTTTCAGACGGCATTTGACTTACTCTGCACGTGCTTGCCTGATTTGTTCGACTGCAAACTCCGTCTGCCGCTTGGGATGATGTGTGAAAAACAATTTATTTGAAATTGTCTCGGCTTTTTTCGATACGACAGCCAAAATCTTACCTGCCAAATTACCCTCACGGGTTTGCCAAGCATCCAAACACTAGGCCCTGCTCATCGAAACATGACCCAGCGACGGGTCGGCAAGCAAAACCGTATTGCCGTCTATACCGCGCAATACCGAGAAATGATCATTTTTGCGGTATTTCAGATACACGATGACGGGGATTTTCAACTGCGCGACCTGCTCGAAAGACAGGGCATAGCCTTTCGCTTCAAAGCCCAAATCAGGCATGATGCGCCGCATATCCTCAAACGACGCGCGCATCTGCTCCTTATCCAGTTTTTTCAACACGTCCCCTTCCGTCAGCTTTTGCCCGTAAAAATTGTTCAAAAGCGTCGCCACCGAAGCCGCCCCGCAGGAAAAATCCAAATCCTACTTTACAATATTGAAGTCCCGCCGCGCTTTCCAGCTTTGTATTTTGACTTTGCCGTAGGCTATGGGGTTTTCTTCCGCAAAGTGAAAAGAATGTGCACAAAGAGGCAGGACGGCGGCGAGGAGCAGGGAGGCGGCAAACCGTCTTTTTTGTTCCATTAAATTCCTCCTAAAAGGCTGCCCGGAATTTTTAAGCAGCCTTTTGATTGGTAAACGTTACAACGGAAGCCTTAGCCTCCCGATTGCAGTATTTCAATTCCAAGATAAATGCCGCATAGAAAAGATAAAATACTTAAATGGTTTTTAGCGGCTTAAATATCTTATTTAATCTTATTGATTGTTTTCCAAATAGTTTTCGCAATAAATAATAAGAAGTAGAATAATAAACAAACAGAACATGAAAATAAAAATAAATCTTTCATCATCTCAGTAATAAAATTCCAAAGATTTTCCTTATTTCCATCAACAATAAAAATTATCAGTTCATGAATAAAGAATACTGCAAAGAAAATGCTTCCTGCCGTTAGCGATATTTCTAATCTGCTTATTTTCCCTTCGCTATATTTACCTGATAAATAGCCTAAAAAAGCTGCAATCAAATCATCCATTTTAAAAATTTCTGTAAAAACAGGTAATGTCCTTAATTCATTTTGTCCAAGCCGTTTGCCATTGCGGGGCAATCATAGACAGCATCATCACAGCTGAGGTGTTTTGTTTTTTCATAACACAACTCCTTTGGATTACAACGTTGGAAAATCAAAACCTGCTTAAAATGTATGTTGTACACCTAATTTCAGTTCGGAACTGCTTTGCCCTGAAACGTTGAAACGTGCGGATGGGTTTAAAGCCGTAGTTTGGGTGAAACCGAAACCTGCGCTGAAATGGGCGTAGGTGGATGTGTTTCCGGAGGATTCCCGTTTGGTCGGGCTACCTGCCCAACCATTAGATGACTCCGGTCAGGCTGATTCTGTCGTTGGCGGCAAATGAGATGTTGGGGTTGAGCAGCAGGTAGTTGCCCGATTTGTAGCGGATGCCGTCTGAAAGGGTATTGCTGCCGTTTTCTTGGATTTCGGTCGGAATGGGGATAAACGAGGTTGCGCCGGTTTGGATGTAAACCGGTGCGGCAAGTTCGGCGCGGTTGTTTTCGCTATTCAGGTAGGTAAGGGAAGTTTTCAGTTTCCATTTTCCCTTGTCGGTCATCATGTCTTCAATCGTCAAGGGCAGGTCGGCATAAGCGGATAAAGGCAGGATGGCGGGCAAGGCGGACAAAAAGATGCGTTTCATATTTTCTCTTATTGATATTAATTCTTATTCAAGAATAGTAATGAATATCCGATAATTTTGTCTAAATAAATTTTTAAATCAGAAAAAAACAAAATGTTTGTTTTTATCAATTATGTTTTGATATGCCGTCTGAAAAGTTTGTGAAAAACAGTTACAATCCGCCGCATGAAAAAACGCAATAATCCTCTTCCGCTGTTGAACGGTGTCAAACCCAGTTATTTGGTGCTGCCGCATGAAAAGCAGTTTTACGGGCTGCCGCTGCTGCATTTTCTGTGCATCCGCTTTCCTTTTGTGGGCGCGGACAATTGGTGCAGGCGGTTGAACAGCGGTTTTGTGGTCGGTTCGGATGGTGCGGCGTTGGATGAACATTCTTTGTTCGAGCCGGGTAAGATGATGTTTTATTATCGGGAAACCAGCAGTGAGGATGAGCCGCGTATTCCGTTTGAAGAAAAGATTTTGCATATTGATGAGCATTTGATTGTGGTGGACAAGCCGCATTTTCTGCCCGTCATCCCCAGCGGGCGTTTTTTGAGGGAAACGCTGTTGACACGTCTGCGCCTGCGCCCTGAATTGCAGCATTTGAATGTTGAAGACATTACGCCGCTGCACCGCTTGGACAAGGATACGGCAGGCGTGATGCTGCTGTCGCATAATCCTGCGACGCGTGGAGCCTATCAGACGATGTTTCAAAACAAAACGGTATGGAAAACGTATGAGGCGCTTGCGCCGACAAGGACGGATTTGCCGTATCCGATCGATGTGGTTTCGCGTTTGGTGAGGGGTGAAAAATTTTTTACGACGCAAGAGGCGGAAGGCGAACCAAACGCACATACGACGGTCGAACTGATTGAAAACAGAGGGGAATTCAGCCTTTACCGCCTTACGCCGCATACCGGTAAGAAACACCAGT
>NZ_JBPBFH010000003.1:0-84266 GCF_050896295.1 Neisseria sp. SLRRB23 | reverse complement strand
GAAGCCGGATATCGGCAATATCGGCGCATTTTTGCCGACGTGGCCGCTGTTTGCCGCTTTGGGCGTGCTGCTGCCGTCCGTATTCGTGATAATGGGCAAATCTGTAGAAGCCGCCGGTATCGTCAAAGCGGTAATCAGTTTGCGGATTTGCCGCATCAGGTTGCCGCCTCCGTACACGGCAAAACCGATGCCGTCATGCTGCAACCACGCCAACACGCCGCAAAGTGCGGCCTCCGCCGCATTGTGCGGCACTTCTTCATCCGCCAGTACCGCAGCCGCATAATCAAACGCCGCGTTCATCCGCCCGGGATGCGGCAGCTTCACCGCATCGCACACTGCCTGCGCCGTCCCGTATTGTGCGGCAAACCTTTCTACGGTTTCCTGTTCGAAAGCAATCCATTGCGCCTGATAGAGGCCGTCTGAATCGGGAATATTGATGACGTCAAACGTCTGTCCGCCTGCCAAGGCGACCGCCTCACCCGCCGCAATCCTCAATTCGTGCCCTGCCCAGCGCAGCTTCTTGCATCCGCGCCGCACGATAAGCACGGTCGGTTCATGTACCGCCACGCTGCGGTACAAGGCGGTATGATGTTGCACGATGCCGCCCAAAGCACCCAATCGTTCGCGCGTATGAAAGTAATTTGACGGCACGGTTATATTCCTCAATGTTTCAACACACAGGGCCGCACATAAGGCGCAGCCCTGTTTACCCTGATTTGGGAGGGTTACTTCCCAAAAATAAACCAAAATCCCACCGCCCCGAATAGACGGGTTTCAACCATATTCCGTCGGCGTACCTGCAACTTGGCTCCCTCCCCTGTGAGGGAGGGTCGGGGAGAGGGTAAAACGGGGCAGATACAGGCAATATTTCCGTTGCCGCCCCAATGCCCTCTCCCTAACCCTCTCCCTCGGGAGAGGGAATGGATTGCCGTTCAAATAAATCGCTCTACATAAAAATCAATGCGTTATCTCAAACTCACATTAGGTCTAATCAAATGGTCGGATATCCATATTCGGCAAGCAATCTGCTTTCAGACGGCCTTGCAAATTTAAGTTTGACGTGCGTTCGAAATAAGGCAGTTAATGCGAAGCGAAATTCCGTCGGCGTGCCTGCAACTTGACCCCCTCCCCTGTCGGGGAGGGTCGGGGAGAGGGTAAAACGGGGAAGATACAGACAATATTTCCGTTGCTGACCCAATGCCCTCTCTCTAACCCTCTCCCTCGGGAGAGGGAATGGATTGCCGTTCAAATAAATCGCTCTACATAAAAATCAATGCGTTATCTCAAACTCACACTAGGTCTAATCAAATTGTCGGATATCCGTATCCGACAGCCCATTTTCTTTTCAGACGGCCTTTTCAGCCAACAACCGCGCCAATATCCCCTCATACACCGCCGACAGCTTCGGAATATCGTCCAGCCGCACGTTTTCGTTGATTTGGTGGATGGTGGCATTGGACGGGCCTAATTCGATGAGTTCTTTCGCAATGGCTTTAATGAAGCGTCCGTCCGAAGTGCCGCCGGTGGTGGACAATTCGGTCTCTACGCTGCAGGTTTCGGCAATGGCTGCGCGTGCCACGTCGGTCAGTTTGCCCGCATGGGTCAGAAAGGGCTGCCCCGAACACGACCACTGCAAATCGTATTGCACGCCGTGTTTGTCCAAAATGGCGTGGACGCGTTGTTTCAGCCCTGCTTCGGTGGACTCGGTGGAGAAGCGGAAATTGAATTTGACGTTCAGCTCGCCCGGAATGACGTTGGTCGCGCCTGTACCGCCGTTGATATTGGAAATTTGAAAGCTGGTCGGCGGGAAGTATTCGTTGCCTTCGTCCCAGATTTCCTGCGTCAGCTCTAACAAGGCCGGGGCAAAAGTATGCACGGGATTGATTGCCAAATGCGGATAGGCAATATGGCCTTGCTTACCTTTGACGGTCAGGTTGCCCGACAGCGAGCCGCGTCGGCCGTTTTTAATCATATCGCCCAATTTGTCCACGGCGGTCGGTTCGCCGACGATGCAGTAGTCGATAAGCTCGTTGCGCGCTTTCAATACATCGACGACTTTGGTCGTGCCGTCCAGCGCGTCGCCTTCTTCGTCGGAAGTAATCAGAAGCGCAATGCTGCCTTGGTAGTTGGGATGTTCGGCAACGAAGCGTTCGCAGGCGGTAACGAAGCAGGCGATGCTGGTTTTCATGTCCGCCGCGCCGCGCCCGTATAATCTTCCGTCGCGCTCGGTCGGTTCGAACGGGGGCGAATCCCATTTTTCGACAGGGCCCGTCGGCACAACGTCGGTATGCCCTGCAAAACAGACGACGGGAGCTTTCGTGCCGCGTCGCAACCAGATGTTTTTGGTGTCGCCGAAATGGAGTTCTTCAGCTGCAAAACCGATTTTGTGCAGGCGTTCGGCAAGGAGTTTTTGGCAATTTTGGTCATCCGGCGTAACGGACGGGCAGGAAATCAACGCTTTGGCGAGTTCTAGGGATCGGATTTCGGTCATTTTTCGGCTTTTCTGTTTGAGATGCCGTCTGAACGGAGTTTCAGACGGCATTTGATGTTGAATGGAACGGGCTAACGATAGCGAAGCGGGTTCTTCAGGTCAAGCACCATGACACGCTTCGTAAAGCGGCAGCAAATCTTCCACCGTTTCCGCTATCCATTTCGCGACATCCTGCCTGCCCAAATCGTCGCGTTCGATGTGTTTGCCGATGCAGAAAAAGTCTTCGTCGTTTTGCAACTTTCGGTCGGATTCATTTTGCTGCGCGACGGTGCGGTAGTCGTCGTATTCGCTTTCCGCGCCGTGCCACATATCGAATGCGGCGTATTTGTCGGTATCGAAATCATCCAGCCAGCGGTTGTATTCCGGCAGTGCAATCGGCGACACGTCGGCTTTGTAGCAGTGCCAATCCAAGCTGACGCTCAGACGGCGGCGGTTAAGTAGTATCGACAGGATGGCAGCAGAGTTCTTGTATTGGGCATATTTGAAATAGGCAAAGAAATGGGCGCGAACCTGCCAGCCGTTGCACCAGCGTTCGATATGCGGCGGGGCGAAAGGTTCGCCCAATTCGGCGGCAACCTGCTGAATCAACTGCTGCCATATCTGCCAGTTTTCCTTGTAATCGGCTTTGATTTGCGGAATGCTTTCGGGCTGGTATTTCTTGAGCTGGGCAAACTGGAAAAACGGGATATTGAACAAATCGCAGCGTTTCGGGGTCAGCATGGTTGGCTTCCTTTTCAGACGATGTGGTTGTGTTACGGGGGATACTGAGGCCGTCTGAAAATCTGTTTTCAAGTTTTCAGACAACTTTTGTTTGAAAAAACGGCAATCTGCAAACGACCTTATCTGCACCGACGCGCCGCCATAATTTCGCCGATTTCGGTCAGTTTCTCTTTGGGGATAAACGTTTTGCCCATGTCGAACAAAGGCTCTTCAATCGCCAGATGCACATCATATCCCTCCACAAAGCGTTTGAACGCTTCCGCATCGGGGATATAAGCGTTGTCTGCTTCGAGTTTGGCAAATTCAGTAGCCACGGCATCCCAGTTGCCATGTAGGCTTACATGTTGGCGCAAAAGCTCGTCCACGCTTTCTTGGGCTTGCGGCGCATATTGCAGCAGGAGCGGGAAGAAGTTTTCTTCTTCGTCTTCATGGTGCAGCGGCGCGGCAACGTTGAAATACTGGGCGATTTGGCGAATGGTTTGCAAAACAATCTGATTGCAGCCGTTTTTGGCGATATAGTCCGACAGCATGGCGACTTGTCCGCAGAAACGGCGCACTTTGCCGTGGCAGGCATACAGCATTTCAATCGGTTCGGCAAAGGTAACGCTTTTGGTTTCAAACGGATTCATGGTTTTTAGGTTTTATTCTTAAATTAACATTTCCAGATTATAACAAAACAGCCTGCGCAAGGCAGGCTGTCTGTTTTCAAGCTTTAGACGGATTAGTCAACCAAAGTAACTTTACCGTTCATCAAAGCACCGTGACCTGGGAAGGTACAAGCGAATTTATATTCGCCGCCGGCCAATTTAGCAGGATCCAGAGTCAGGGAAGCTTCTTCGCCGCCGCCAATCAGTTTGGTGTGGGCAACAACGCGTGCATCATCAGGTTTAACATAATCGGTATCGGCAGCACCTACGCCGTCTTTAAATACGCCGTCCATGTCTTCAGCTTTGGCAATCACGAGGTTGTGACCCATGCTGGCTTTGGGTTGCGTACCGGTATGTTTCAGAGTGATGGTAAACTCTTTACAAGCCTTGCTGACTTGGATGTCTTTGGTGTTGAACTGCATATTGTCGTTGGCTTCAACAGTAGTTGCACAGTTGCCGGCGGCAGGTGCGGCTGCGGCATCAGCCGGTGCAGCCTCAGAGGCTGCAGGTGCTTCAGCGGCAGGAGCCTCAGAAGCTGCAGGAGCCTCGGCAGCAGGTGCAGCAGGTTCTTGAGAGCAGGCAGCCAAACCGATAACGGCAGCAGAAATCAGAGCCAGATAAGCTTTCATAACAAATCTCCAATTGATGAAATTGTGTTAAATTTTACGAAAATTAAAATGCAACCGATATTAACAAACCTTAAAAAAGCATGGCAACGATTGCATAAACAGATGTCTCAGTACGGTATTTTGCTACAAACTTTACTTGAAATCAAAGCCTGTTTATAAGTTTACACCAGTTTACCCAAAAACCAAGAATACTCACCTTAAGACTATGTATTTAGTATTAGGTTAACCACCATTTTACTTCGAGAATTAACTTAAATTTACAATTTCCGAAAGTAAATTTTATGCACCGTGTTTCCTGACCAATTCCGCCAAAGCTTCTGCCAATTCAGGATGTCGCTTTTCCAGCTTGGCTGCTGCCGAATCAAAACTTTCCAATGCAGCTTTGCTCAAGTGTAAATTATTCGTTTTCGGTCGACTTTCCGGCTTCGGTACAACCTTAACCGAAACAGACCGTATTGCCTCATCCAAACCGGCCAATTGCGGCAGAACCGACGGCACAATCATCTTCAAACGCGATGCCGCCATATTGTTTGCCGCCAAAAGGACAAGTTCGCCGTCTTCAATACATGCCGTCTGAAAGTGCGGATGCAGATTAAGGGGAAGCAATTTTTTTACCGCAGCATCCAAACGCCGCCATTTCCCCGCCTGTTTCAAAAGCTCCGAAAGCAGTGAATCCTGCCTGCCCAGATGTTCCAGATTCATAAAACCCACACCCCGAAAGATTGAAATACCGCAAACGCGCCTTTATTTCAGACGGCATTAGCACTTTACGCAACCGCTTGTGTTAAAATTACGTTTTCGCCCACTATTATATCAGGCGTAGGAATTATTCATGCTGACAAACATCGCTAAGAAAATTTTCGGCAGCCGCAACGATAGGCTGCTCAAACAATACCGCAAATCCGTTGTCAAAATCAACGCACTCGAAGAACAAATGAAAGCCTTGAGCGATGCGGATTTACAGGCCAAAACAGCCGAATTCAAACAACGCCTGGCCGACGGACAGACTCTGGACGACATTTTGGTCGAAGCCTTCGCCGTCTGCCGCGAAGCATCCCGCCGCGTGCTCGGCATGCGCCACTTCGATGTGCAACTGATCGGCGGCATGGTGCTGCACAACGGTAAAATCGCCGAAATGCGCACCGGCGAAGGTAAAACCTTGGTCGCCACCCTTGCCGTTTATCTCAACGCACTTGCCGGTAAAGGCGTTCACGTCGTAACCGTCAACGACTACCTTGCCTCACGCGATGCGGGCATCATGGAGCCCCTCTATAATTTCCTCGGCCTTACCGTGGGCGTGATTATTTCAGACATGCAGCCGTTCGACCGTCAAAACGCCTATGCCGCCGATATCACCTACGGCACCAATAATGAATTCGGCTTCGACTACCTGCGCGACAATATGGTTACCGACCAATACGACAAAGTGCAGCGCGAATTGAATTTCGCCGTCGTTGACGAAGTGGACTCCATCTTAATTGACGAAGCGCGCACCCCGCTGATTATTTCCGGTCAGGCGGACGACAATATCCAGCTCTACCAAATCATGAACACCGTTCCGCCCCACCTCGTCCGTCAAGAGACAGAAGAAGGCGAAGGCGACTATTGGGTCGACGAAAAGGCACATCAGGTCATCCTGAGCGAAGCAGGTCACGAACACGCCGAACAAATCCTGACCCAAATGGGGCTGCTGGCAGAAAACGACTCACTGTACTCGGCGGCAAATATCTCCCTGATGCATCACCTTATGGCAGCATTACGCGCGCACTCACTGTTCCACAAAGACCAACATTACGTTATCCAAGACGGCGAAATCGTCATCGTTGACGAATTTACAGGCCGTCTGATGTCCGGCCGCCGCTGGTCCGAAGGCCTGCATCAAGCCGTGGAAGCCAAAGAAGGCGTGGAAATCAAACGCGAAAACCAAACCCTTGCCTCCATCACCTTCCAAAACTATTTCCGCCTGTACACCAAGCTCTCCGGTATGACCGGTACGGCAGATACCGAGGCTTTCGAGTTCCAAAGCATCTACGACCTCGAAACCGTCATTATCCCGACCAACCGCCCCGTACAGCGCAAAGACTTCAACGACCAGATTTTCCGTTCCGCCGAAGAAAAATTCGAAGCCGTCGTCAAAGACATCGAGGAATGCCACAAACGCGGGCAGCCCGTCCTCGTCGGTACGACCAGCATCGAAAACTCCGAACTGGTCTCCCGCCTTCTGCAAAAAGCCGGACTGCCGCACAACGTCCTCAACGCCAAAGAACACGAACGCGAAGCCCTGATTGTCGCCCAAGCAGGCAAAGTCGGCGCGATTACCGTTGCCACCAATATGGCGGGACGCGGTACGGACATCGTATTGGGCGGCAACCTGAAGCACCAAACCGATGCCATCCGCGCCGACGAAACCTTGAGCGACGAAGAGAAACAGGCACAAATTGCCGCACTCGAAAACGGCTGGCAGGCAGAACACGACAAGGTTATGGAAGCAGGCGGTTTGCACATCATCGGCACAGAACGCCACGAAAGCCGCCGTATCGACAACCAGTTGCGCGGACGCTCCGGCCGTCAGGGCGACCCCGGATCCAGCCGCTTCTACCTCTCCTTTGAAGACCCATTGCTGCGTCTCTTCGCGCTCGATCGTGCCGCCGCCATCCTCAACCGCCTTGCACCCGAACGCGGCGTCGCCATCGAACACAACCTGCTGACACGCCAAATCGAAGGGGCACAACGCAAAGTCGAAGGCAGAAACTTCGATATGCGCAAACAGGTTCTGGAATACGACGACGTCGCCAACGAGCAACGTAAAGTCATTTACAGCCAACGCAACGAAATTTTAACCAGCAAAGACATCAGCGACCTGATGAAGGAAATCCGTTTTGATGTCATCGGCGGACTTGTAGACATATATATGCCGCCGGACAGCATGGAAGAACAATGGGACATTCCGACTCTGGAAAACCGTCTGGCTGCCGAATTCAGACTGCACGAAGACATTCAGTCCTGGCTGAAAGCAGACAATACAATTGACGGTCAAGACATCAAAGAGCGCCTGATCGAACGCATCGAAAACGAATATGCCGCCAAAACCGAACTGGTCGGCAAGCAGGCAATGGCTGATTTTGAGCGCAACGTGATGTTGCAGGTCATCGACAACCAATGGCGCGAACACCTCGCCGCTATGGACTACCTGCGCCAAGGCATACACCTGCGCAGCTATGCCCAGAAAAATCCGAAGCAGGAATACAAACGCGAAGCCTTTACCATGTTCCAAGACCTGTGGAACGGCATCAAATTCCATATTGCCTCCCTGCTTACTTCGGTTCAAATCGAACAAAACCCTGTCGCGGCGGTTGAAGAGCAACCCGTCGGCAACATCCAATCTATCCATTCGGAATCCCCCGATATGGAAGAACTTTTGGGGCAATCGCAAACCGATCTGGTTACCGAAGCCTTTAATCCCGATGGGACGGATTTCAGCCCCGAAGCCTTGGAAGCGCGGGGACAAATCGTCCACCGCAACGACCCCTGCCCCTGCGGCAGCGGTTTGAAATACAAACAATGCCACGGCAAATTGGCTTAAGCGTTTGAACGCAAATGCCGTCTGAACATCCGGTTTCCGGCTTCAGACGGCATTTTGCCTGAATCGCCGTATCCGACCGATAATCCGAAAACTCCTGATTTGATACCATCCGAACTAAAAACAGGCATCCGCCCCGCCGAACTATGATTCCATCCGACTTCATTGACGAACTTCTAGCCAAAACCGATATTGTCGATATTATCGACGAGCAGGTTCCGCTGAAAAAAGGCGGGGCGAACTATATGGCGTGTTGCCCGTTCCACAAGGAAAAAACACCGTCGTTTTCGGTCAGTCCGACCAAGCAGTTTTATCATTGTTTCAGTTGCGGGGCGCATGGTTCGGCGATTGGTTTTGTGATGGAACATCAGGGGCTGTCGTTTCCCGAGGCGGTGCAGTTTCTTGCCGACCGTGTGGGCATGGTTGTGCCTAAAGTGCGCGGGCAGAACGATAATCCCGAAGTCCGTGCCGAACGTAAGAAAAAACAGCAGACGCTGGAGGAAACGACGGCTGCGGCGGCTGATTTTTACGCGCAACAGTTGAAATTCAATCCGACGGCGAAAGCTTATTTGGACAAGCGCGGTTTGAGTGCGGAAGTCATCGCGCATTATGGTTTGGGCTATGCGCCCGACGGCTGGCAGCCTTTAGCACAAGTGTTCCAACCGTATCCTAATACCGCGTTAGTGGATACGGGTATGGTGATTGACAACGAGGGTCGGCATTATGACCGCTTCCGTCATCGGATTATGTTTCCTATCCGCAATCCGCGCGGGCAGGTAATCGGTTTCGGCGGCAGGGTGTTGGACGACTCCAAACCCAAATATCTAAACTCTCCCGATACACCTTTGTTTGACAAAGGGAAAAACCTTTACGGCTTGTATGAGGGGCGTGCTGCTGTAAAAGAGGCAGGACGGATTTTGGTGGTCGAAGGCTATATGGACGTGGTCGCGCTGGCACAGTTCGGCGTGGGCTACGGTGTGGCGGCCTTGGGCACGGCAACAACAGCTGAACACGTCAAAATCCTAATGCGTCAGGCAGACAGTATTTATTTCTGTTTCGACGGCGACAGCGCGGGGCGAAAAGCGGCTTGGCGCGCGCTGGAAAACGCGTTGCCGCAGTTGAAAGACGACAAATCGCTGCATTTTTTGTTCCTGCCCGAGGAACACGACCCCGACAGTTACATCCGCGCCTACGGCAAAGCGCAATTTGAAGATGCGCTGTTGAATCAAAGCAAGCCTTTATCGGAGTATTTCTGGGAACATCTTTCAGACGGCATTAATCTCAATACGCAGGAAGGCAAGGCGGAATTGGTGAAAACCAGTTCGCCACTTTTGGCGCAGATTACCGCGCCGGCATTGGCTTATTTGTTAAAACAACGGCTTAGCGAACTGGTCGGCATCGACCCCGACAATCTCGCCCGACTGCTGGGACAGGAAGCGCCGAAGCGGCACGTCAAACAAAAAAGCTACAAACTGCCTCCAATTTCCGTCAAACAGCCCGTCATGCTGACGCTGGTACAGCGGCAAATCCGCAGCCTCTTGATAAATCCGGATTGGGCTGCATATATAGACCTGCCTGATTATCTGGCGTTGGACGGTGATTTCGCCTGCCTTGCCAACCTTGCCGAATCGATTAAAAGCCATGCCGCCGTACCCGAAACCGCTCAGGTTTTAGAGTATATGCGCGGCTCGCCTTACGAAGAAACGATAAACCGAATCTTCCATTCGACGCACCAGTCGGAAGAAATGAACAGCAGCAGTGAAGAAGATTACGAGAATTTCCAAATCGGCATGAAAAAACTGCTCAATGAGTTAAAATACAGCCAAATCGAAGCATTGAAACAAAAAAGCCTAAAATCGGGCTTAAGTGAAAGTGAAAAAAAACTTTTGCTGTCGCTACTGACCGCAAAACAGAACTGACCGGCAAAATACGCCGTCCATAAACCGTCATGCCGTCTGAAAAGTATTAGGCACAGCTGCATAATATACCGGCAGAACATCCGATTAGACAAACTTTCAGACGGCATCAGAGTACCCCACTCTGCCACGCCTTCAGGTGCGTTCAAACGCAAACCGTCGGCACCTTACCAACAGAAAGCAGACAATGTCCAGAAACCAAAATCACGAAGAATATCAAGACGACACCCGTCCGTTAAGCATTGAAGAGCAACGCGCGCGCCTGCGCCAGCTCATCATTATGGGTAAAGAACGTGGCTACATTACCTACTCCGAAATCAACGACGCCCTGCCAGACGATATGTCTGATGCCGACCAAATAGACAACATCGTCAGTATGATTTCCGGTTTGGGCATCCAAGTTACCGAACACGCCCCCGATGCGGAAGACATATTGTTAAGCGACAATGCCGCCGTTACCGACGATGATGCCGTCGAAGAAGCCGAGGCCGCCCTTTCCAGTGCAGATTCCGAGTTCGGCAGGACGACCGACCCCGTCCGTATGTATATGCGCGAAATGGGACAGGTCGACCTGCTGACCCGCGAAGACGAAATCATCATCGCCAAAAAAATCGAAAACGCCCTGAAAAATATGGTTCAGGCCATCTCCGCCTGCCCGGGATCCATTGCGGAAATCTTAGAACTCATCGAAAAAATCCGCAAAGACGAAATCCGCGTCGACGAAGTCGTAGAAGCCATTATCGACCCGAATGAAGTATTGCTCAACGAATTGGGCTTGGGGCACTTGGAAACCACAGTGCCCGAGAAACCTTCCAACGACAATTCGGATGAAAACGAAGACGACGAAGAGTCGGAAGAAGATGCGGATGAAATCTCGGCAGCCAATCTCGCCGAATTGAAACAAAAAGTCATCGGCCACTTTGCCCAAATCGAAAAAGACTACAAAAAAATGATCGGCCGTTTGGAAAAACACCACAGCCGGCACAAAGACTATCTCGCCTACCGCGATGCCATCGCCAACAAACTTTTGGAAGTCCGCTTCGCCACCCGCCAAATCGACAGCCTCAGCAGCAGCCTGCGCGGAAAAGTAGAAAACATCCGCAAACTCGAACGCGAAATCCGCGATATCTGCCTTGACCGCGTCCATATGGAACGCGACTACTTCATCCAAAACTTCCTGCCCGAAATCACCAATCTGCAATGGATTGAAGAAGAAATCGCCAAAGGCAGGGTTTGGAGCAACGCACTCGACCGCTTCCGCCACGCCATCCTCGAAAAACAAACCGAGTTGGCGGATATGGAAAAAGAAACCCGCATTTCCATCGAAGAGTTGAAAGAAATCAACAAAAATATGGTGTCGAGCGAAAAAGAAACCGCAGCCGCCAAGCAGGAAATGATTCAGGCAAACTTGCGCCTCGTGATTTCCATTGCCAAAAAATACACCAACCGGGGTTTGCAGTTCCTTGATTTGATTCAAGAAGGCAACATCGGCTTGATGAAGGCGGTCGATAAATTCGAATACCGACGCGGCTACAAATTCTCCACCTATGCAACCTGGTGGATCCGTCAGGCGATTACCCGCTCGATTGCCGACCAGGCACGCACCATCCGTATCCCGGTGCATATGATTGAAACCATCAACAAGATGAACCGCATCTCCCGCCAGCACCTTCAAGAAACCGGCGAAGAACCAGATTCCGCCAAACTTGCCGAACTGATGCAGATGCCTGAGGACAAAATCCGTAAAATCATGAAAATCGCCAAAGAACCGATTTCCATGGAAACACCTATAGGCGACGACGACGATTCGCACTTGGGCGACTTTATCGAGGATGCCAACAATATTGCGCCGGCTGATGCGGCAATGTACACCAGCCTGCACGAAGTAACCAAAGAAATACTCGAAAGCCTGACACCTCGTGAAGCCAAAGTCTTACGTATGCGCTTCGGTATCGATATGAATACCGACCACACGCTGGAAGAAGTCGGCAGACAGTTTGACGTAACCCGCGAACGCATCCGCCAAATTGAGGCAAAAGCACTCCGCAAGTTGCGCCACCCGACCCGCAGCGACCGTTTGAGAAGCTTCTTAGACAGTGAAGACAGCAAGTTGTAAACCAAAAAAACCGCAGGTTCAAAATACCTGCGGTTTTTTCTTACACAATAAACAACGCTTCCACATACCCCACACTCCTATCCCGTTTTCCCAACAATTCCGGCTGGCAAATCTCCATCAGCGAGCAGGCTTTGCAGCGTTTGCCGTAGTTGGGCGGCGGGGTTTGGCCGCTGTTCAGGAGTTCGCGCACAGCGGCGATGGTGGCGAGTGTTTGGGCGCGTAGGCCGTCTGAAAACACGACGGGGACACGGTGGCGGGTTTGCATATACCACAGTGCGCCCTCAGAGACGGTTTGCCCCGTCATTTCTTCCAAGCACAAGCCTTGGGCGCAAAGCTGGATTTCGTCCATCGGCTCGGGTTTTGGCTTGCCGCGTTTGTATTCCACGGGTTTCAGACGGCCTGTTTTCGTATCCACTTCCACCAAATCCAATATGCCGCTGATGCCCAACTTTTCTGCCGACACATGCACCGTCGCTCAAAGCACACGCCCTTACGCGTTTCCGGATCGCCCGAATCTTTGCCGCAATGATATTGCACGCAATCGGCATGGGACTTTGCTCCGACACCCGATACTGCGCCCGTCGCAACAGCACATTGCCGCTCTGCCGCCCCTGAAGCCGCTCCAAGAAACGACCGTTTTCGGTAAAAAACACCAAATTCACATTATTTTCGCCGCAAAACCCTAGCAAAAACGGTGACACCAGCACATTCCCAAAACAGAAAATATGCCCGATGGAATGCACCGGCAACTGCGATACCTTCTTACGCTCCTGCTCCACCACCAGTGTCTCCCGCTCCTTATGCAGATAGCTGCCTTGGGTGGTGATATAGCGCGTGTTTTGTAATTTTCTCATATGACATTAATCAAAATATTGCTAGAGAAAATTGATGAATACTTTTATTTTCTCAAACTAATAATTTCCAAAAATGGCAATCCATCAAGCATAAAATTAATATATTCTTTTGAAGAATTTAATGAAGGAGTATCTGCAAGAATAAAAACCTCTCTGCACCATTTATTATTAGCCAATTTATCCATTTGAGATTTAGAAAACTTTTCATACGGCGAATGCTTAATCCAATCTCTAGAAATAAAAAATGAGGGGCGAACAGCATTTTTATTAAGATCACAACTACTCATTTTATTATCAAATACAATACGATAATCTCTATTGGAAAGTTTATTTATCCACGCTTTTCCGTAATAAATTCTCCAGCAATTTTGTTCCAGATCTGATAAATCCTGCCCATCAATTCTGATAAATGCATCTTTCAAGAAAATTCTTTCTTGATATGGTTTTGGCAATGTTATTTGAAAGTTTTCATTATTTAAGAAAGACGAAACTAATACAGATAACGTTTTAGTTCGATTAATTGATAATTTTTCTTTTTTAGAATCTGAGAGCTGATGAGTTCGTGAAACACTGCTTTCTTTAGCCTCAGAAGCACTATCACTATTTTGTTTTTTAGGTGTAGGTTCTGCCAGATTTACCAAAATCTCGCCTGAAGCGACATTTTCATAAAACCCATTTTTATCAATCTCTCGCAACTTAATGCGTCTTTCTTCCTCTGCAAAAGGACAGCCGAATTTATGATTTTCAACCGATTTAAAATAAGGATCTACCTTTCTTTTGTATTTAGGTCGCTCCAAATTTGCACAAGTAACCGCAATACCACACGCTTGATGAGGGCATTGAAAGTTTTTTTGACCGCTAACCAAGCCTTTCTCATAAGCAATATCAGCTTCTTTCGCATTAATTATTTTACCCAAATCTAAAGAATATGCTTGCAGCAAACTCATCATATTACTCCTTTGCTTGCCATATTTAAGGCAACCTGAAATTTAGGACTTCGATTCAAACACCACAAACCCGCATGCGTGCGTTCCGCACACACCCTACGCGTTGATTTTGAAGTTTCGTGCCATTCCACAGGTAGGGTGTGTGGCGGAGCCACGCACTCGGTGGCTGGATATGGGCTACGGGCTTGCTAAATATTTAGGAATATCTTAACTCCCTATTTACATAATCTGAGCATATTATTTTTCTTACAGGAAAAGGGAATTCGGTAATAGGTTTTTTAATTATTGGTGAATTATTCTCCTTGAAAATTTTATAACATTGATTAAATTCATCCACTTCAAGACAATAATCTACGTTTTCATACCCTTGAAATTTGTTTTTTATGCGAGAAATGATAGTATTCTCAATTTTATCAATATAATT
The DNA here is from genome assembly GCF_050896295.1 of Neisseria sp. SLRRB23. Lineage (NCBI taxonomy): Bacteria > Pseudomonadati > Pseudomonadota > Betaproteobacteria > Neisseriales > Neisseriaceae > Neisseria > Neisseria sp. SLRRB23. Next base: position 69,942 of record NZ_JBPBFH010000003.1, on the reverse strand, counting down.
GATTTCATTCTCATAAGCGAAAACTACGGGGGCTGGAATTTTTAAAATTTTTCCATTTATATTATAGTAAATTAAATTAGAATGCATATGACCATCTAGTCCGCCTGGTTTAAACATATTCATTTGCAATCTTTTATCTAATGCATTTTGTTTAAAGAAATCTTTGCTAAAACTACTATTATTGTTATTTATTGAAGAATCTAATAATCCTGGCCAATTCTTATCGACTATTGAAACCAAATGTTTCAAATTATATGTATCATCATGATTTCCAATCAATATTCCATAAAAATCATTTTTTGTAAATATTCCAAAGACTAATTCATCTTTAACGCCTCCGAATTTATTTTTGGATAAATGAAAATGACTAATTCCTGCTGAATATAGTAATAAATCATGCTCCCTCCAATCTTTTATCCTTTTACTCATATAAGGGTTTATATTTTCTCCAGTTGAAATTATCTTTTTAATATTTTCCCACCCTTTGATTTCTTCATTGAACTCCTTGCTAAGACATATTCCTCTGGGATTCGGCAAGATCATTCTATTGATTAAACAACAATAAATTATTGGCATTACATCTAATTCTTCATCATCAATACTTTCATCATTCAAATTTAGATCAATGATTTTTCTTTTAAATATCTTAAACCATTGCTCTCTAAACAATCCTTCATTCATCATAACTCATCCTGTTTGTAATATATTTCATCAATACCCCCAAACAATCCCTCCACATACGCCACACTCCTATCCCGTTTCCCCAACAACACCGGATGGCAAATCTCCACCAGCGAGCAGGCTTTGCAGCGTTTGCCGTAGTCGGGCGGTGGAGTTAGTCCACTACCCAAGAGTTCGCGCACGGCGGCGATGCTAGCGAGTGTTTGGGTGCGCAGGTCGTCTGAAAACACGATGGAGACGCGGTGGCGGGTTTGCATATAACACAGCGCGCCCTCAGAGACGGTTTGCCCCGTCATTTCTTCCAAACACAAGCCTTGGGCGCAAAGCTGGATTTCCTCCACCGGGTCCGGTTTCGGCTTGCCGCGTTTGTATTCCACGGGTTTCAGACGACCTGTCTTTGTTTCCACTTCCACCAAATCCAACACGCCGCTGATGCCCAGTTTTTCTGCCGACACATGCACCGTCCGCTCAAAACGTACGCCCTTGCGCATTTCCGGCTCGCCCGAATCCACCCGCTCATGCAGCGCTCTGCCCTGCGCGGTCAAATAGTTCTCCGCCCACGCCTGCTCGTTATGAATCAAGGCACATTGGCACGGACAGAAGGCGTAGTGTTGCAGGGCGGAAAGGGGAATCAGGCGCGTGTCCTGATTTTCTTTTTCTACTTCTGCAATACAAGCGGTCATCTTTTCAGACATTTTTACAAATATTCTTCCACACTCACGCCATTCAGGCCGTCTGAAACCACGCTGATATTGTAATCGCCAAAACCGCTTGCAGGCGTACCGGATTCGCCGTTTAGGCGTTCAACTTTTACAGCATCAAACAGTTTATGTGTAGGCTGGCTGCCGAGCGCGCTGTCGTGTTTGAAAACAATCAATTTGCGCGCCGCCATTTCGCCACGGGCGGCGGAGCGGTCGTGTTCAAACATCAACGTCAAGGCTTGCCAGAGTTTGGCTAAGTCGTCATCTGAAAAACCGGTTTTGACGGCAAGGTTGGCGGAGATAAAGCCATGCACGCGGTAGAGCGCGTAAGGGACGATGTATTTGCGCCCCATAGTGCGTTCTTTTTCCAAGTCTTTTTCGTTGGTTACCGCCATGCGGGTGATGGAAACTTCCAGCGGCACAATCGGGTCGATGGATTGGGCAAACGCCAGTTGTACCGGACCGCGCACTTGTCCGCTGTTGACTTCGGTGGTCATCACGGCGCCAAAGGTGCGGATATCAAAGAAGTTTTTACACATCCAAGCGGTAATATCGCGGGCTTTGGCTTCGTCTTTTGGTAGTTTTTTGGCTTCCGACTCAATGCCAAGCGCCTCATAAGCGCGTTTGTTTTGCAGGTTTAACACGCTTTTTTCTTTGACGTAGATTTCGTAACCGGCTTCATTTTCGCTGCTGATTTCCACAAAATTACGGATTTTGCGTTTCAGGCAAACATCGGTTACCAAGCCTTTACTGGATTCGGGGTCAAGACGCGGCATATTGCCCGCATCGGGATCGCCGTTGGGGTTGCCGTTGTTTACATCAAAAAAGTAAACAAATTCATAGCGGTTTTGAATGGCAGACATTTTCTGGCTCCTTAGTTTTCAATAGTTTCAGCGGTTTCTTTTTTAGCAAAATAGCTTTGTTTTTGATGGTAATAGCCGATGGCGAAGCGGCCTTGCTCGTCAATGCTTAGATGGCGCGGAAAGGTTTCGGGCAGTTTGGCAATGATTTCGCCCAAATCTTTATCCAAATTCACCGCCATACCGGCTTTGTCTTTACGCAGGCGCGACAAATGGTGTTTTGCACCCGACAAAAGGCGCGGAAAAACGGAAAACGGCACGGCGGAGGCAGAGCCGTAATAGCGGTCGGCGATGCCGGCGTTTAATTCGCCCAACGCCTGATATTGAATGCGCTCCAACACAGCAAACAGCCGCCCTAAAAGATAGGCGCGATTCGGGCTTTCATTGTTCAAACTCATAGGAACTCCTTCTTCGATAAAACCTTTTCTAAAACGCCGCTCTAATACGGCTTTCATCATTGCCACGCGCAAGCCGTTTACGTCGTCGTCGGCGCGGATTCAGGTAAATCGCTGGATGCAGCCGTGCAATTGGCGCAGTGTCGCCGCTAATCAGGCACAAACCCTCGAGCGCTTCATCGCTTTTCAGGCAGCCTGCCCACAAGCTTTGCGCGGCTTCGCGTTTATGGATAAGTGCGGTCGGTTTTTCAAGAGAAAAAGCGATGTTGGCATCAAGCATTTCGGCTGGCAGATTTTCGGCAGCGAAATGTGCAGGCTGCCAGTTTTGCAGAAAACGGCACAAGGCTTGCAAGCCTTCATCTTCGCTGTTTTGCAGTAAATCGAGATGGTATTGCTTAAAGGCATCAAAAGTTTTTTCAGACGGCGTAAACGGTTTTTCTTTGGCTTCGGCTTTGTTTTTATTGGCTTCCATGCCAAGCGCATAAGAAGTTTTATCCTACAGAAAAAATGGCTTGGGTGTAGTGCCAGGGCGTTTGAAAGATTGAGGCACACTCATCAGCTTCGGTTGCGGCTTTTTATCGGCAGTCAGATTTGGCACAACGGTTTTCAGACGGCCTTCTTTATCCAACACCAAAACCCAGCCGATTTTCTCCTCGCTAAAGCCGTAAGGCGGCACTTTCGGATTGCCCATTTCATCAGTTTCTGCTGCCAAACGGCGGTAATAACGGGCAAGGGACGCTAGAATCATGCTTTTACTTCCTCGGCGTAAAACGGCGGCACATCAATCACGCCGTCTTTTATTTGTGCGCGGAAAAAATGCGGCGTGTTGCCATGGTCAAAATCAATGTCGTGCAGCATTCAGCCTAAATCGCGGTTTACCTCGCTTTCCGATAACGCCGACGGCGGTAGCGGATCACCCTCATCAATCAAAGCAAAATCGGCAGGGAATTCACGCACGCCCAAACAAGGCTACTGAAAACATTGCCTTTTTTCACACGGCGTTTGAACATCTCGATATGCTTGGTAACAGTCTCATCCGCCCCCGCTTTTGGCGTCAGCACCGCATGGGCTTCAATCACATAAGCCACGTTTTTAAGCACCGTCGCCGCGCGCTGCTGGCGGTCGTCTTCAATCAGTGTTATACTCTTACAATTCATCGCGCCGCTGACCTTGCCCGCCGAAATCTTGCCGCCCAACTCATTGCGCCGCACCGACTCGAACCGAATCGGCTTCAACACATAAATGCGGTCTATCACCCACCGAATCGCCGGCTTCCAATGCACCACCGCCAAAATCCCGCACGCCGCCGACGGCGTGATGACATCATAAGACACCCGCTCCACCTTCATCTCCGGACGGGTAAAACAGGCATAATCGCCCCAAACATGTAGGCGGATGGTTCATTTGGTTCTCCTTTTTGTACACACGCCCCTTCATAAGGAAGGGGCGGATCATAAGCCGTATTTACAGTTTTAAAATTTGTAACAAGGCTCGTCTTGTTTATGATTAAGGGCAATCCAATTTTTTAGAGTGTCTTCATAGTTAGTGCCATCATTGCTTGGAATATCATTGCATACGCTGATTAATTCTTTCAGTATTGATTCTATACTTGAACGCACATCTTCCTGTTCTTGAACAGCTTTCCAACTTCTAAATGGCTTATCTTTAGATGGTAAGTCCATTTGATGGTGAATTTCAAAATTAGGGCATGAACAACGATAAGTTACCTTTAATCCAACTCCACGCGCCTCAGTTACTGCATCTGAAATTGCTTTATTTATAGAGTATGCTGAATTAGCCCTATCGCCAGACGAAACTTTAGGAGAATCTATATCGTGTAAGACAGAAAAATCAATTTTAAAATGAGATAAAATTTTTACTAAAATAGTAATTGTCGCTTTTCCTCTGGCTCTAATAATAAGAGGGCGTTGACTAACAGGATAATCCTTTGGATTACTATTCATAATTTCATGAAAAGCAGCAAATTCAGTATCTCCTTCAACGATAATAACTTTATCTCCAAAGAAAATTTCAGAAACATTAGAATCAAAAATCATTAGGGCTTTCAGATTAGCGAGTTCATCATCACTAAAATTAATTGTTTCGGATTTATATATATTAGGTTCTAAATGCTTATCTAATCGATGTAAACGAACAATAGTTGTATGATCTTTGATAGGATCAACAAAAGCTGGATGATGAGTACTCAACATGACTTGCCAGCCAGCTTCAGATGCTAAGTTGTATAAATGTTCTTTCGCTGCTCGCACAGCTGAAGGATGTAACGCCGTCTCAGGTTCATCGATCAACAACATATACCCTGGCAAAAAGAAATCGCTTGAACCATCTTGAGATAATTGACTCTTAAGATTTTGAATTTTTTCTTTATCTCTCGGAGTTGGTGCTCTTTTGCTTTCTAATTTTTGTAATTCCTTTTGTATATCAGAAATTCTACTTAACTCAGATCTTACCTGAAGAATAGACCAAAATAATGCTCTCTGTGACCCCGTTCCTTGCTGATCCCAGCGAGCAAAGTTACCTGTTTCAGAAATATCAATTCTTGAACCTGATAGCAAAGACTTTGCAGGATCAAAACCAATATCTCCAATCCCAATGTTAAGATGAATTCCTGATGAACTAAATACTTTGCAATAGGATGAATTAATTTGCTCCTGTATTTTATCAATATCGTTACGAAGTTCTGATATAGGATTATTTGCCAATATCTCCAACTCCTTAATTTTCTTACTTAAATCAGATTCTTCATTTTCTATAATTTCTTTATATTTATTAATTATTGGTTCAAGTACAAGATTTAATAATTTTTTATGTTCTTCTTCAGGATTATCTAAAGAACCTATGCGAAATGGTTTAGGCAAACGACTATTAAATACAGTATCTAATCCAGCAGCTTTACCGTCATCTGCGTAGTCTTGAATCTCTGGATCCCAAGTACTTCTAATAGGCTTTCCTCCTTCTGTAGGCCATTCCCACTTAGAACGGACTAGTAATAATCCATCATCTGTTTCTTCTTTCCATTTTTCGTCAATATTACCTGCACTTTTAGGAATATGAACCCATAATTCGACCGTAGCAGGTTTTCCATTTGCATTACAATTAAAATCTTTTATATCTAGCTTTTCTTGCTGAACTGCCAACTCATAGGCTCTTAATACAGTTGTTTTACCAGCATTATTTGCTCCGACTAAGCATACAATATCATCTAATTCAACTGTTAAACCGTCATTACCGATACAGCCAATATTTTTAATATGCATACGTACAAGATGTGAACGTTCCATAGTGTTACCTTCTTAATAAATTTACAAGTTTGCTAAAATATTTTTAATAATAGATTGAAAAGTTTTTAAACTAAAAAATTAAATTATCCCCCCTTATAAAATCAATATTCTCCCAACTCAAACCCGCTACTTCATCATACAAATCCAGCCCGATCAGCGTATAAAACTGTTTGCCGAAGTTTTTCTCGTTAATCGGTTCGATACGCCCTGCTTTATATAAAGCAGCGAGGGCTTTTTCGGGGATTTGGACGGTGTAGGGTTGCAGTTTGCGTAGCAGACTGCCGATATGGTCGGTGTGGTGCAGGTTGCTAATGAGGTTTTTGGCATCAACATCGAACGGAATAATCAGCGGCTGCATATGGCTTTCGATCATGCGGAATTTGTCGACGATGGTTTGGAATGGGAAGCGACGGCACAGGCAAAGTTTTGGGTAGCTTGATTTCTTGCAGCCATACGCTATCGAGTTCCGGAATATCTTTACCGAATTGCAACGCCAAACGTTGTTTCAAGGTATTGCGGTTATCACCCTTGCCCGCACCGTTCGCCAAACCGGCATGGTGTCCCGCAATGCAAAACGCCATCAGCTTGCCGATAACACCTCCCCAACGCTCGACTGCGATTTTTGCCCCGGCGGTAGAATGGTCGACAGACCTGCTCCCGCCATTTAATCTAGCCTGAAATTCAAGCGAGTATTTTCCTAAATCGTGTAGTTGACCGGCGTGATAAGCGATGTCTTGCGCGCCGAAAACTTGAGCAAAATTTGCAGCCGAATTGCCGACATTTTGGGCGTGGGATTGAAGGGTTTGCCAGCGTTCGTAAGGCAAAAGGTTGCAGAATTGGCCTTGGGCGGAATGAGCATAATAAACCTTCATCTAAACTCCTTATTTTTACAATTAAATTTTGATATTCCAAATATATCAACTCAAAACCATCATCCCCATCAAACTAAGCAAAACTGATGTTTTAAAGCTATTTCCTGTCAAAACCAGACTTACACGACTATAAAAACAATAATCTTGAGTTTCACGCCCCGCTTAACAATATTCAGTTGGTAAATATTAGATAAAACCATAAAAATTAAATTGATGGCTTTTATAATCCCCGATTTGCAAAAATGCCGTCTGAAAGTCTTCATTCAGGCTTTCAGACGGCATTTTGATCATCAAGTAACGCTTTATCAGGCTTTTTTATTGTTCAACGCGGCTTTGACAAACGCGGTGAACAAAGGATGCCCTTTGCGCGGATTAGAGGTGAATTCGGGGTGGAACTGGCAGGCGAAGAACCAAGGATGATTCGGCAGCTCGATGGTTTCGACCAAGCGTTCGCGTCCGGCGGATACGCCGCCGATGACCAAGCCTGCTTTTTCCAACTGAGGAACATAATTGTTGTTGACTTCGTAGCGGTGGCGGTGGCGTTCGCGGATATGTCCGCTACCGTAGATTTTGGCGGCGAGGCTGCCTGCTTTCAATTCGACTTCTTGCGCGCCCAAACGCATCGTGCCGCCCAAATCGGCGGATTCGTCGCGGGTCTCAACGCTGCCGTCAGCAGTTTGCCATTCGTCAATTAGGGCAACGACGGGGGCGGCGCATTTGAGGTCGAACTCAGTGGAATTCGCACCTTTCAAACCTGCCACGTCGCGGGCGTATTCAATCAGCGCAATCTGCATACCGAGGCATATGCCCAAGTATGGCACGTTGTTTTCACGGGCATAGCGCACGGCGGCGATTTTGCCTTCCACGCCGCGAGAACCGAAACCGCCGGGAACGAGGATGGCATCCATATCTTTGAGCATAGAAACGTCGCCGTTGTTTTTCTCGATGCTTTCGCTGTCGACAAAGGTAATTTGTACGTCGGTTTCGGTGTGAATGCCTGCGTGTTTCAAGGCTTCGATCAGCGATTTGTAGGACTCGGTCAAATCGACGTATTTGCCGACCATGGCGATTTTGACGGTGTGTTTCGGGTTTTGGATGGCGTGGACGATTTTTTTCCACGCGGTCAAATCCGCCTGCTGCACATTAAGCTGCAACTGCTCGGTAATGATGTTGTCGATGCCTTGGTCGTGCAGCATTTCGGGGCATTCGTAGATGCTGTCCACATCGTAGCTGCCGACAATCGCGCGTTCTTCCACGTTGCAGAACAAGGCGATTTTGCGGCGTTCGTCCGCAGGCATTTTCCTGTCCATGCGGCAAATCAGGATGTCGGGTTGCAAACCGATGCTCAACATTTCTTTAACGGTGTGCTGGGTCGGCTTGGTTTTGATTTCGCCTGCAGCGGCGATGTAGGGAACGTAGCTCAAGTGGGCGAACAGGGTGTTGTTGCGTCCCAACTGGCTTCGCATCTGGCGGATGGCTTCCAAAAACGGCAGCGATTCGATGTCGCCGACCGTGCCGCCGATTTCGACAATCGCCACATCGTAACCTGCCGCGCCTTCATGGATGCGTCGTTTGATTTCGTCGGTAATGTGCGGAATGACTTGAACCGTGCCGCCCAAATAGTCGCCCCGTCGTTCTTTGGCGATAACGTTTTCGTACACCTGCCCCGTACTGAAGCTGTTGCGGCGGGTCATCGTGGAATCGATAAAGCGTTCGTAGTGTCCCAAGTCGAGGTCGGTTTCCGCGCCGTCGTCGGTTACGAACACTTCGCCGTGTTGGAACGGGCTCATCGTGCCGGGATCGACGTTGATATAAGGATCGAGCTTGAGCATGGTAACGTTCAAGCCGCGCGATTCGAGGATGGCGGCAATAGAAGCGGCGGCGATACCTTTACCCAGTGAGGAGACAACGCCGCCGGTTACGAAAATGAATTTGGTCATGATGGAATACCCATGTTGGAATGCGTGATTTTAACGTGAAGCGCGCGGTTCTGGCAAACAGGCGGATGCCGTCTGAACGGTGGACGGCTGTTTTCAGACGGCATCTTTTCTTTATTTCCCGGTACTTTGCCGCAACTCGCGACGCAGAATTTTACCGACATTGGATTTGGGCAGTTCCTCACGGAATTCAATGTTTTTCGGTACTTTATATGCGGTTAATTCGGTGCGGCAAAAGGCGATAAGTTCTTCTTTGGTCAATGACGGGTCTTTTTTGACGACGAATACTTTGAGTGCCTCGCCGGTTTTTTCGTCGGGAACGCCGATACAGGCGACTTCCATCACTTTGCCGTGATGCGCGATGACTTCCTCGATTTCGTTCGGATAAACATTGAACCCGGAAACAACGACGAGGTCTTTCTTACGATCGACCAGCTTCAACCAGCCTTTTTCGTTCATCACGGCAATATCGCCGGTTTCCAAGAAACCGCGCGCGTCTATGGCTTTAGCGGTTTCTTCGGGACGGTTCCAGTAGCCTTGCATCACTTGAGGGCCTTTTACCCACAATTCGCCCGGCTGCCCGACGGGGACTTCTTTGCCGTTTGCGTCGCGCAATTCTACTTCGGTGGACGAGACGGGCAAACCGATGCTGCCGCTGTATGATTCGATGTTTAAGGGGTTGCAGCACACGCCTGGACTGGCTTCGGTCAGACCGTAGGCTTCGACAATAGGCGTACCGGTAATTTTTTTCCATTTTTCGGCAACGGCTTTTTGGGTCGCCATACCGCCGCCCAAAGTCAGCCGCAATCCTGAAAAATCGACTTCGGCAAAATCGGGCCGGTTAACCATCGCGTTAAACAGCGTGTTCACGCCGATAAATACATTAACCCGCTGTTTTTTCAGTTCTCCGATAAAGCCTTTCATATCGCGCGGGTTGGTAATCAGGACAATTTTTGAACCGGCATTGGCAAAAATCATCAGATTCACGGTTAAGGCGAAAATATGGTACAGCGGCAAGGCGGCGATAACGGTTTCTTTGCCCTCGCGCAACTGGTTTTTAATCCATTCTTTTGCCTGAAGCATATTGGCGCAGATGTTGCCGTGGCTCAGCACTGCGCCTTTGGCAACGCCCGTCGTGCCGCCCGTGTATTGCAACAGCGCGGTATCTTCGCGGTTTAATGCGACAGGTTGGAAAACGTGCTTCGCCCCCTCTTGCAATGCCGTCTGAAAGGAAACGGTTTCCCGAATGCGGTATTCGGGAACCATTTTCTTGATTTTTCGGATGATGAAATTGATCAGCGAACCTTTAAGCAGCCCGAACATTTCGCCGACGGAGGCGACGATGACGTGTTTGATCTGCGTGCGCGGCAGCACCAGCTCCAACGTGTTGGCGAAATTTTCCAAAACGATGATGGCGGTCGCGCCGCTGTCTTTCAACTGATGCTCCACCTCGCGCGGGGTATAGAGCGGATTGGTGTTCACCGCCACCAAACCTGCCTGCAAAATACCGAAAAGGGCAATCGGGTATTGCAATACGTTCGGCATCATAATGGCAACACGTTCGCCGCGCGGCAACTTCAGGACGTTTTGCAGATAAGAGGCGAAATCTGTTGCCAGTTTGCCGGTTTCGGCATAAGTCAGCGTTTTGCCCATATTTTGAAAAGCGGGCAGACGGGCAAATTTTTCCACGCTTTGGCGGAATACATCGCTGATGGAATTGTATTGCGTGATATCGATTTCGGCACTGACGCCCTTCTCGTAGCTGTCTAACCAGATTTTTTCCATAGGTATCGGTCTTTAAAGTGGAATTGAGCGGAACAATGCCGTCTGAAAACCGTTTCAGACGGCATAAGTTTTATCGTGTGATGATGACGGGTTTGTCGGTCGTTTGGATGATGCCGCCGCCCAAACAGATGTCGCCGTCGTACAGCACGGCAGACTGACCCGGCGTTACCGCCCATTGCGGTTCGTCAAACACCAGCTCGGCGGTTTCATCATCCAAATAGCGCAATTCGCAAGGCGCGTCCGCCATACGGTAACGCGTTTTGCAGGTATAGCGTCCTGCTTTCGGGCATTCGGGCAGCGTGAAACTCAAATCGTTCATCACAAGGCTGCGGGTATAGAGCAGCGGATGGTCATGACCTTGTACGACGATGAGTTCGTTTTTCGTCAAATCTTTAGCCGCAACAAACCACGGCTCGCCCCCGCCGCCGATGCCCAAACCTTTGCGCTGACCCAATGTGTAAAACATCAGCCCGACGTGTTCGCCGACGGTTTTCCCTTCGGGGGTCACCATTTTGCCGTTGTCGGTCGGCAGGTATTTCTGCAGAAACTCGCGAAACGGGCGTTCGCCGATGAAACAGATGCCGGTGCTGTCTTTTTTAGCGGCAGTCGGCAAATTAAATTCGGCGGCAAGGCGGCGGACTTCGGGTTTTTCCAAACCGCCCAACGGGAAAATCGCGCGTTCGAGTTGGAAAGGTTTAAGGCGGTAGAGGAAATAGCTTTGGTCTTTGTTTTGATCCAAACCTTTGAGCAGGTAATGCACGCCGTTGCGGACTTCTTTGCGCGCATAGTGTCCGGTGGCAATGGTATCCGCGCCCTGCCCTACGGCGTAGTCCAAAAAGCATTTGAATTTGATTTCGGCATTGCACAACACATCCGGATTCGGCGTGCGCCCCGCACTGTATTCCTGAAGAAAATAAGCAAAGACTTTGTCTTTATATTGCGCGGCGAAATTAACGATGTCGATGTCGATGCCGACAATATCGGCAACGGCGATGGCATCGAACGAATCCTGTTTGATGCTGCAATATTCGTCGTTGTCGTCGTTTTCCCAGTTCTGCATAAACACACCGCGCACTTGATAACCCTGCTGCTTGAGCAGGGCGGCGGTTACGGAAGAATCGACACCGCCGGAAAGCCCGACGATGATATTGGATGGGTTTGATGTCGTATTCATACGCAGGATGGCTTGGAAACGGCGGTTTTTAAAGGCAGATTTTAACACATTTTAAAGGTGGGCATAAAAATGCCGTCTGAAAGCCCGGGCTTTTTCAGACGGCATTTCAAATATTTTCAGCAGATTAGTGCTGATGCGCTTCGCCGTGGTGATGACCGTGATCCATTGCCGGCATCGGCGCGGTTTTGACTTCCAGTTGGACGGTTTGCGCTTTGGCGTTTTTAAATTTCAGGGTAACGGGAATCTTGTCGCCCTCTTTCAGTTGTTTTTTCAAACCCATAAACATCACGTGATAGCTGCCGGGTTTGAGTTCGGTAACGGATTTCGCCTCCAAAGGCACGCCGCCTTCGACTTCGCGCATACGCATCACGCCGTTGTCGTTGATGTGGGTATGCACTTCGACGCGGTCGGCAACGGGGCTGCTTCCGCCGAGCAAAAAGTCTTGTTTGGCTTCGTCGTTGTGGATTTTCATGAACGCGCCGCCCATTTTCATACCTTCGACGGTGGTGCGCGCCCAGCCGTCCTCGACATGGACTCCGGCGGCGGAAACCACGCCTGCCAAACCTGCCATCATCACGGCTGCCAATAGTTTTTTCATCTTTCTACTCCTTAAATGTCAAACGAGGATGCGCTCATCTTACAAACAAATACCGTTCGGAAATTTGATATAGATTAAGCGAATAATAAATACTACATACTAATCCTAAAGGATTACAAATCCTGCTGCAAGCGTTTTACCCAAACAGGGCGGACAGCCAAACCGCCGCCAACATCAGCATCGCGAACAATTGTGCGGCAGAACCTGCGTCTTTGGCGCGTTTGGCCAGCTCGTGTTTTTCGGTCGAAGTATGATCGACGGCGGCTTCGACGGCGGTGTTGAACAGTTCGACAATGACCGACACAAAAGACGCGATAGTCAACGGCAGGCGGACGGCGGTTTCGGAAACCCAAAAAAATGCCGCGCACACCAGCAGCGCGTTCAGCCACAAAACCTGACGGAATGCCGCTTCGTAACGGTAGGCGGCGGCGATGCCGTCTATCGAATAGCCGAATGCGTTAATGACGCGCCTGATGCCGCCTTTTCCTTTTTTTTCTGCCGCGTAGGAGGAAGGTTCCATCGGTATCCTTTCAAAATGTCCTCAATATAGTGGATTAACAAAAACCAGTACGGCGTTGCCTCGCCTTAGCTCAAAGAGAACGATTCTCTAAGGTGCTGAAGCACCAAGTGAATCGGTTCCGTACTATTTGTACTGTCTGCGGCTTCGTCGCCTTGTCCTGATTTTTGTTAATCCACTATATATGCCGTCTGAAAACGGGGCGGCGGGGTATCCGTACGGCATTAAGCGCATCCCTGCCAGCTAAGGGAAAACCCTGCCTGCCCGAACAAACCAGGCGGTTGTGAAGCAAAAGCCTTTCAGACGGCATCGGTTTAACGTACCGACCACGCGGCAACGGCATCGGCAAACATTGCCGCCACGTCGAAATCTTTTTGTTTCATAATTTCTTGGAATCCGGTCGGGCTGGTTACATTGACTTCGGTCAGGTTGCTTCCGATAACGTCCAAACCGGCCAGCAGGATGCCTCGCCGTTTAAGTTCGGGGGCGAGCGTTTCGGCAATTTCTCGGTCGCGTTCGCTCAATTCCTGCGCCACGCCGCGCCCGCCTGCCGCAAGGTTGCCGCGTGTTTCGCCGTTTTGCGGAATACGCGCCAAAGCATAGGGGACGACTTCGCCACCGATAATCAGGATGCGTTTGTCACCGTGTACGATTTCGGGAATGTAGCGTTGCGCCATAATGGTACGGGAATCAAGCCGCATCAGGGTTTCGAGGATGCTGCCGATGTTAGGGTCTTTTTCGGTCAGGCGGAAAATGCCCATACCACCCATGCCGTCGAGCGGTTTGATGATGATGTCGCCGTGTTCTTTCAAAAATGCGCGGACATCGGCAGAACGGGTCGCTACCAGTGTGGGCGCGGTAAAGCGGCTGAAATTCAAAATCGCCAGTTTTTCGTTGAAGTCGCGCATCGCCTGTCCACTGTTGAACACTTTCGCGCCCTGCTGTTCCGCCAGCGTCAGAAGCTGTGTGGCGTAGAGGTATTGCATATCGAACGGCGGATCGGTACGCATAATCACGGCATCAAATGCTTTCAATGCCGTCTGAACTTTGTCCGCCGCTTTAAACCATTCATGGTCATCATCGTTTTTTGCACCCGAAAATTCAAATGCCGATGCCTGTGCCGTTACCAAACCGCCGTTTACAGACAATTCCTCGCTCAAGGTATGAAACAGCTGCCAGCCGCGTTTTGCCATTTCCCGCATCATCGCGTAGGTGGTGTCTTTGTAGGTTTTGAAACTTGCCATCGGGTCGGCGATAAAGAGGACTTTCATCATATTTCCTTTCCGGTGTGCCGAATGTGCCGCATTTCGCGGGTAAAGGAGAAATGCCGTCCGAACAATATTCAGACGGCAAGGATGGGGTTTTACTTAGGCTGCCAAGAATCTTTCAACGTCACCGTGCGGTTAAACACCGGCATGTCTTTGCCGTGGTCTTGGCGGTCGGTAACAAAATAGCCGATACGCTCGAACTGCCAACGGCTTTCTGCCGGCAAATCTTTTGCGGCAGGTTCGGCGTAGGCGGTGATTTCCTTGACGGATTCCGGATTAAGGAAATCGGTAAACGGCAGGTAGTGGCCGTCTTCGCCGCGCACGGCATCCGGACGCTCGACGGTAAAGAGTCGGTCGTACAGGCGGACTTTGATTTCGGCGGCATGTTCGGCAGACACCCAATGAATCACGCCTTTAACTTTGCGACCTTCGGGATTTTTGCCCAAGGTGTCGTGGTCGATGCTGCATTTGAGTTCAACCACATTGCCTGCCGCATCTTTTACGACTTCGTCGCACTTGATGACATAGCCGTGGCGCAAACGCACTTCGCCGCCGGGAATCAGGCGTTTGAAGCCTTTGGGCGGATTTTCGGCAAAGTCGTCGGCTTCGATGTAGATGGTTTGGGACACGGGGATTTCGCGCTCACCCATTTCCTCGTGGTTCGGATGGAACGCGGCACGGCGGCTTTGGGTTTTACCGGCTTCAAAGTTGGTCAGAGTCACCTTGAGCGGGTTCAACACCGCCATCAGGCGTGGCGCGGAATTTTCTAACTCTTCGCGAATCGCGCCTTCCAACACGCTCATATCGACGATGTTTTCAGATTTTGAAATACCGGCGCGTTTGGCAAACAGGCGCAGACCTTCGGGCGTGTAACCGCGTCGGCGCATACCGGAAATGGTCGGCATACGCGGATCGTCCCAGCCGGCAACGTGTTTTTCCACAACCAACTGATTCAATTTCCGTTTGGAGGTAATGGTGTACAAAAGCTCCAAACGGGAAAACTCGTATTGGCGCGGACGTGTGGCGTGCGGCTCAGGAATGTTGTCCAACATCCAGTCGTACAGCGGACGGTGTGCTTCAAATTCGAGTGTACACAAGGAATACGTGATGCCTTCGATGGCATCGGAAATGCAATGCGTGTAGTCGTACATCGGGTAGATGCACCATTTGTCGCCGGTGTTGTGGTGATGGGCGCGGCGGATGCGGTAGATGACGGGGTCGCGCATATTGATGTTGCCCGATGCCATGTCAATTTTCAGGCGCAGGGTTTTGCTGCCGTCTGGAAACTCACCGTTTTTCATGCGTGTGAACAGGTCGAGGTTTTCTTCGATACTGCGGTCGCGGTAAGGACTGTTTTTGCCTGCTTCGGTCAGCGTACCGCGGTATTCGCGCATTTCTTCGGGCGTCAAATCATCGACATACGCTTTGCCGTCTTTGATTAAACCGACGGCGTAGTCGTAAAGCTGATCGAAATAGTTGGAGGCGAAACGCGGCTCGCCTGCCCAATGGAAGCCCAACCACTCAACGTCTTCTTTGATGGCGTTGACGTATTCGTCGTTTTCTTTTTCAGGGTTGGTATCGTCAAAACGCAGGTTGCACAAGCCGTCGTAAATATACGCCAAACCGAAGTTCAGGCAGATGGATTTGGCGTGTCCGATATGCAGGTAGCCGTTGGGTTCGGGCGGAAAACGGGTTTGGACGGCTTCGTGTTTGCCGCTTTTGAGGTCTTCTTCGATGAGGGTGCGGATGAAGTGGTTGTCCGCGAATTGGTCTTTATTGAGCATGGTTTTCTTCAAATGGATGGTTTCAGACGGCATAAATATTATCGGGATGCCGTCTGAAACGGTTTGGGAATGTGTTTATTGTACCCGACTTGCAGGCTTTGATATAGCGTTCAGACGGCATCGGAAACCAAACATTCCACACCTGCCTCTTTCAGCATCTTCTGCATGGCGGTATCGGGCAAGCGGTCGGTAAATACTTTGTCAAACGCCGTAATGTCGCCAAGCCGGACCAATGCGTTGCTGCGGAATTTGCTATGGTCGACACCTAAGAAGCGGACGCGCGCGTTGGCAATCATCGCCTGCATGACGCTGACTTCCTTGTAATCGTAATCCAAAAGCGAACCGTCGCTTTCCACACCGTGTGTGCTCATCACGGCATAATCGACTTTGAACTGGTTGATGAAATCGACGGTCGCCACGCCGGTAATACCGCCGTCCAAAGGGCGGACGACTCCGGAAGTGATAATGACCGTATAATCCGTACGTGCCGAAACGATGGAGGCGACGTGGATGTTGTTGGTAATAATCCGCAGGCTGCTGCGTCGCTTCACCAGCTCCGATGCCACTGCCTCCATGGTCGTACCGATACTGACAAACAATGATGACTCGTCAGGAATATGTTCCGCAATCAGCCGGGCAATGGCATTTTTTTCATTTTGACATTGAATTTGGCGGTTTGAAGGCAGGCTGTCTGACAGGTTTCCGTTTGATGATGCGCCGCCGTGGTAACGCTTCAGCCTGCCGCTTTCGCTCAATTCCTGAATATCACGGCGTATCGTCTGCGGTGTAACTTCCAATCTGGCGGCAAGATCGTCAACCGTCATAAACTGATATTTTTGGACAAGGCTCAAAATTTGTCCGTGCCTTTGAATTTTCAGTTTCATATGTTTTTATTTCATTTCCTACGAATGTGGATTTTACCGCGTTCAGCCCAAAGCGGAAAACACCACCATCAGAAACGGGGCGGCGATATTGACCACCACGCCGAAGCTGACCGCTACCGGCACGACTTCCAAACCGCCCGCACCCTGAATTACGGGCAATGTGAAATCCATACTGGTCGCGCCGCCGACCCCCACCGCCGCATCCGGAAAACGCTTCATCAGCAGCGGAATAAATACCAGTGCAAACAGCTCTCGTGCCAAATCGTTCAGCAGCATGATGCTGCCCCATACCGCCCCGTAAGCCTCGGTCATGACCAAACCCGAGAGGGAATACCAACCGAAGCCGGAAGCCATCGCCAAACCTTTCGTCCACGACACACCGTCTGCCGATGCGGCAAACAGCAGCCCGCCTGAAAGAGATGAAAGCATAAACCAGACCGACAGCCGAATGCCCCTACGGTTGACCAAAACCTGCCGCAACGATACGCCGCTACTTTTGAGCTGTACGCCGATGAGGAACACCAGCAGCATCAGACAATACATGCCCGCGCTTTCAGACGGCATCCAAATATCGCGCATCAATTTGCCGAACACAAAGCCGAACACCACGCATCCGAGCTGCCTCACACTGCCCGACACACCGACTGAAACACCCTTCCCTTTCCCATTCGGCCGCCACGGAAATAACTTTCCTAAAACTGCCAAGACAATCAGGTTCGCCCCTACCGTACAAAAAAACAGCCATAAGGTCGTCAGTGCGATATCGTCCAACTGCGTACCCAAGTTTTCCACGCGGGCAAGCGATACACCGATTAGCAGAAGCACGGCATACACCAAAACCGACAATATTCTGTCCAACACGCTCAGATAAGGTTTGGGGACACGGATAAAAAATCCGGCGAACATCGGTACCAATACCGAAATCAATGTCATCAGGCTGTCCATCTCCTGCCCTCCTTTATTGCCGCATGATATGTGCGGCTTAAAAATTGCCGTCTGAAAATTGTAAATACCCGCATCCATATTTCAGACGGCATCCGAACTGCCATTAAAAAACCGCCTGAACACACTCAGACAGCCGGCCGTTCCAAAACTCAATCTTCCAAAGTCTTTTCCAAACGCTCCATGCATTTGCCCAAATGTTTGCGCAGAATCTTGACCACCCTGTTCCGTTTGCCCGCCAGCAGCAGGTCGAGGATTTCCCGATGTTCGGAATGCGTGTGCGTATTGATTGCGTGCTTTTCCTTCCGGTGCACGCCCGCCACGGCGACAATCAGGGAAGATCGCGCGCACAGCGTGTTCATAATATCAAACAGCACATCGTTGCCCAACAACCGGGCCAGTTCGACATGAAACGCATTGGACAGGCGGTTCCAACCCACGCGGTCGCCTTTTCCGGATGCCTCCTCTTCGCGCTCTATCATCGCATAAAGCGGTTTGAGGCGCGTTTCCAAATCAGGCAGCCCGGCAAGTATGTTTAAAATCATTGTCTCCATCTCAATGCGCGCATTGAACACATCACGCATCTCCTTCAGGTCGGGAACATGAACAAACGCACCCCTGTTGGGCTGTAAATCGACAATCTTATCGTGCGCCAAAAGCGACAACGCGCCCCGAACCGTATTTCGCGAACACACCATCTGACGGCAAAGCTCGGATTCGGTCAGCTTCTTACCCGGAAGCAGCACATGGTCGGTAATACCGTCCAAAATACGCGCATAAACACGGAAAAGTTCCGAATCGTGCCGCTCTTCAAGAATCAGGGAAGAAGTGGTGGGCGCATGGATAATGCTGTCATTTTCAAGGTTCATGATATCTCCCGTATTTTCACGCTTTCAAAAGTTTCTTAAGATATAATTAAAAATTGTTGACAATCTCAAATCAAGGCTGCACAATGTGCAGACAAAGCCAAGTGTTATAAAGGCTGGTAGAGAGAGAAAGAAGCAAGCAGATATATTCGGGGTGTAGCCTGAATATATCTGCTTTTTTATGCACTTCCGACTTATCCGCCACTCCTTTTCCTTTCAGACGGCATCGGATATTTTCCTCATGATGCCGCCTGATGCTTATTTCTCCGCCTCGACAGTTTCAAAACTATGGGTAATCTTTGCCGCTTTGCCCAACATAATCGAAGCCGAACAGTATTTTTCGGCAGACATCTGCACGGCGCGCTCAATGGCCGATTCTTTCAAATCATGCCCGATTACCTTAAAATGGATGTGGATTTCGGTAAACACGCGCGGCGCATCGTCTGCCCGTTTCGCCGTTACCGTCGCCTGGCAGTCAATAACTTTCTGACGCTGTTTTTCGGCAATCATCACAACATCGATACTCGAACAACCCGCCACGCCCAACAGCAGCATCTCCATCGGGCTGGGTCCCCGCTTGACCGCACCCTCTGCCGCCGCACCTTCCATAACGACACTGTGCCCGCCTTCAGTCGTACCGACAAAACACATCCCGTCTATCCATTTTGATGTAATCTGCATGATGGAGTTCCTAAAAATAACATTAAAACCGCCGTTTATATGGCATTATTGTAAACAATTTCAAGCGGTCTATACAAAAAAACCAAAAAAGGCGGCAATCTTCCTTCTAAAGCCTGCCTACTGTCTGACCGGCTGACCGTTGATTTGCGCCGACTTGAGTTTCAATGTATAGGTCTTGCCGTCGTCGGTGTACCCGATTTGCGCCGGAATATTATGCAGGGAAGGCGCAAAGAAATAAGTTACCGTATCATCACCCCTTCTGACATGATATTTGACAATCTCGGTTTCCACTCCGTCTATACTGTATCTGCCTACGCCTGTTTTATTCAGACCGCCGACGGGATAAAGTTTTTTACCGTTGGTAATTTTCAGACCAGAGGGAAGTTTCGCGTCGTTTGCCGCCAGCTGCCATGCCAATGTGAATAAATCCATAGCCTTGGGGCTTGGCTCGGTTTTACTCTCTCCGGCTTTGCCGTAAGTTACGCTACCGTCAGCGAACTTGGCTTCCGCATATAGTTTTCCACCACGTATATCTTTGTAGTAGGCAGGATGCAGTGTATTGCCGCTAACCGTACCTCCTGATTCGAAACGGATATTGTACAAAGGTACTTTGATCGTCGAAACGATTTTGTAGCCGTTGCCGCTACGCGTAAACACCATAGTGGCAGGAATGCCGTAACTGCCCGAATAGTGCAGCGTGGCAGACTGAGGCAGCTCTGCCGCATACGCATACGGTAATGCGGCAGATAAAATGACGGCTGAAAATATATTTTTAAGAGGCTTCATCATTTACTCCCGTTCGGTTCATGCCAGCAAGAAACAAGCGGCATCCGCACTTTCCTTTTTCTTCACACGGTTGCCTTCGATGCTCAGGCGACCGGCGGCAAAATCGGCAACGGCTTTCGGATAAAGTTTATGCTCGACCGCCAAAACCCGTGCGGCAATATCATCTGCCGTATCACCATCAAGTATCGGCACAATCCCTTGCGATACAATCGGGCCGCAATCCAGCTCGGCCGTAACAAAATGAATAGTACAACCGGCAACGCGGCAACCTGCCTCCAAAGCACGTTCATGCGTATGAAGTCCAGTAAACGAGGGAAGGATGGACGGGTGAATGTTCATCAGCCTGCCTTCGTAATGGGCGCAAAACTCGGGGGTTAGAATCCGCATAAAACCTGCCAAAACCACCAAGTCAGGTTGATATGCGTCGATTTTTTCCATCATGGCCGTATCGAAGGCAAGTCGTGATTCAAAGTTTTTATGATTCAGGCTGTCGGTCGGAATACCCTGACCGGCCGCCCATTTCAGTCCTTCCGCCGTTTCGCTGTTGCTTAACACGGCAGCAATACGGACATTTGGAACGGCAGCATTGACGATTGCCTGCATATTGCTGCCGCGTCCGGAAATCAGGATGACGATGTTTTTCATAATGGTGCGCTTTTGAAAGGGATGCCGTCTGAACCGCTGTTTGGTGGTTTCAGACGGCATTTGCCGTAAAAATGCCCGAAAACCTGTTTCGGGCAAGGGTTCGGACTTAATTTACTTTTTTGATGTCGACTTGAGCCGGCTGTTGGACAGGCGCGTTTTCGGGTGCGCCAACCTTAACCAGTTTCACATCAAATATCAAAGTAGAGTTCGGACCGATTTTTTCGCCCGCACCCTGTTCGCGGTAGGCAAGGTTGGACGGGATGTAGAACGTGGCTTCGCCGCCTTCTTTCAGAAGCCGCACGCCTTCGGTCCAACCCGGAATCACTTGGCTTAATGGGAAGGTTGCCGGACCGCCGTTGGCTTTGCTGCTGTCGAATACGGTACCGTCAATCAGGCGGCCTTCGTATTCCACGGTAACGATGTCGTCTTTTGTCGGCTGTTTGCCTTCACCCTGTTTGGTGATTTTGTACTGCAGACCGGAAGCAGTGGTCTTCACGCCGTCTTTGGCGGCATTTTCCTTCAGGAAGGCTTCGCCTTTTTCTTTGTTGGCCTTCGCATCCGCCTTGTGTTTTTCTACGGCTTTAGCCTGCTGCTCCTGCAGGAATTTCATCATCACTTCCTGAGCCTGCTCTTCGGTCATTTTGATTTCTTTGCCGTCATACATTGCCTGCATGGCTTCGGTAAAGACTTTCAAATCGATTTCCGCACCCTGCTCCTTCATTTGCTTCAGGGAGCGTCCGATGTCCACACCCATAGCATAGCTTGCCTGCTGCATGGTGTTGCCGATTGAAGAAGTATCGCCCTGCGTGGCAGAAGCTGCGGCAGGCTCGGATGCGGATGATGCGGGTACGTTTTCTTTTTTGCCGCAGGCGGAAAGTGCCAAAGTGGCGGCAAGGGTCAATGCGCTGATTTTGAAAATTTTGTTCATAATAGCTCTTCGCTGTTAATAAGGTCGGAAAAACGGGATTATAGCCGAGTTTGAATCAAATAGAATCAAAGCTGTTTAAATTTTGTAAGCATGGCGGCAAGACGACATTAACCCTTCCCGCCCATGCCATGGTGTTCGATGTGGAAACCGCTTCGGCGGTAGGCGGCAAAGCGTTCGCGCGCGTCAGCGAGATCTTCCAAGCTGTTGCCGACGATTTCCAAGATACGTTCCGGCAATACGGGCGCAGCATTCCAAAAATCATCCGATAAATTAAGAACCGTCATATTTTCCGCAATTTCGGGAATCCTATCGCCAGCCGCCAACAAAACCGGCGTATCCGTCGGCATCGGATACTCTGTTGTCCAGACTTCATGAGGAACAAAGCTTTCCGCTTCATATTGCCAGAGTGCTTTATCCAATTCTTGAACCTGCCCGAACGAGTCTGACCACACCAGCACCCTACCCCCGTCTCGGATAGCGCGCGCAATCAACCGACAGGTAAAAAGGGGGATTTGGTCAACATGGGTATAGAAGGTAACTTTCGGCATTTTGTTTGAGCATTTGACAGGATAATGCCGTCTGAAAGGCTTCAGACGGCATCATGATACCATTAAAGATGACGCAGATAGTTCAGCAACAAGGGAACGGGGCGGCCGGTTGCACCTTTTTCGCTGCCGGATTTCCACGCCGTACCCGCGATGTCGAGGTGCGCCCACGGGTAGTCTTCGGTGAAGTAAGACAGGAATGTTGCGGCGGTAATCGTGCCCGCGCCGGGTGTGCCGATATTGGGGATGTCGGCGAAATTGGATTTGAGCTGATCTTTATAGGTTTCAAAGAGCGGCAGTTGCCATGCTTTGTCGTCCACGTTGCGGGAGGCGGCAAGCAGGCTGTCGACCAAATCCTGATTATTGCCCATCACGCCGCTGACGTCATGACCCAAGGCGATGATGCACGCGCCGGTCAGGGTGGCAACGTCGATAACGGCTTTGGGTTTGAATTGTTCGGCGTAAGTGAGCGCGTCACATAAAATCAGACGGCCTTCGGCATCGGTGTTCAACACTTCGATGGTCAAACCTTTCATACTTTTCACGACATCGCCCGGTTTGTTTGCCACGCCAGAAGGCATATTTTCACAAGTGGCGACGACGGCAATCAGGTTGATCGGCAGTTGCAGTTTGACGGCGGCGCAGAAGGTGCTGATGACGGTTGCCGCGCCGCACATGTCGAACTTCATTTCGTCCATGTTCAGGCCGGGTTTGAGGGAAATGCCGCCGGTGTCGAAGGTAATGCCTTTGCCGACCAATACCACAGGCGCGGCTTCTTTGTCGGCCGCACCGAAATAGCTCAACTCGACCAAATAAGGGTCTTCGACGCTGCCTTTGGCGACCGACCAGAACGAACCCATGTTTTCTTTAATGTAGTCTTTTTCAATGATTTTGGCGTGTGCGCCCAGTTTTTCGGCTTCGGCTTTGGCGGTACGCGCGAGGAATTCAGGCGTGCATTCGTTGGGCGCGGCGTTACCCAAATCGCGGCAGAGGCTTTGTCCGTAAACTTGCGCTTCGGCAACGCGCAGTGCTTCTTTGACAGCGGCTTCGTATGCGGTATGGAACACGGCGGTTTCAAATTTGGCGGGCTTGGCTTCTTTTTTGTAGCGGTCGAAACGGTAGGCGGCATTGCCGAACGCAATCGCAAACGCTTCGGCAACGGCTGCTGCCTGCGCCTCATCAAAGGCGTGAACGTCCACATTGACCGTTTCCTGATTTTGCGCCCATTTGGCGGCTTCGGCAGCGGCTTTGTTCAGCGCGGCACGGTCGGTTTTTTCAAAGCGGACGACGGCGACTGCCTGCAAACCGTTGCCTGTCGGGATTTTGGTGTCGGCAAAATTCTGACCCTCTTCCAAAGCAGAGAAAAGCGCATGTGCGGCGGTGTTGTGCTCGGGTGCTTTGTCGGCACAGACAAACAGCAGCGCGCCTGCCTGCTGTTCCTGCAAAATTTCGGTTTTTGTGCTAAATTCCACGTTTATTCTCCTGATTGAGACGGTTTATCGGGAAATTCAGACGGCATCCGTTCAAATACCGTCTGAAAAGACGGTCTGATTGTACTCCATTTGAAAGCCTGTCCGAAACCTTACCGATACCGCCGCCTGTTGCCAGCCGAAGCCGGAACCCATGATTTACCAAAGAAACCTGATTAAAGAACTCTCTTTTACCGCCGTCGGCATTTTCGTCGTCCTCTTGGCGGTGTTGGTGTCCACGCAGGCCATCAACCTGCTCGGCCGTGCCGCCGACGGGCGTGTCGCCATCGATGCCGTGCTGGCCTTAGTCGGCTTCTGGGTAATCGGCATGACCCCGCTTTTGCTGGTGTTGACCGCATTTATCAGTACGTTGACCGTATTGACCCGCTACTGGCGCGACAGCGAGATGTCGGTCTGGCTTTCCTGTGGATTGGCATTGAAACAATGGATACGCCCGGTCATGCAGTTTGCCGTGCCGTTTGCCATTTTGATTGCCATCATGCAGCTTTGGGTGATGCCGTGGGCAGAGTTGCGCAGCCGCGAATATGCCGAAATTTTGAAGCAGAAGCAGGAATTGTCTTTGGTGGAAGCCGGCGAGTTCAACAGTTTGGGCAAACGCAACGGCAGGGTTTACTTCATCGAAACCTTCGACACCGAATCCGGCATCATGAAAAACCTGTTCCTGCGCGAACAGGACAAAAACGGCAACGACAACATTATCTTCGCCAAAGAAGGCAATTTCTCGCTGAACGACAACAAGCGCACGCTCGACCTGCGCAACGGCTACCGTTACAGCGGCACACCCGGCAAAGCCGACTACAACCGCGTTTCCTTTCAAAACCTCAGCCTGATTATCAGCACCACGCCCAAACTCATCGACCCCGTTTCCCACCGCCGCACCATCCCGACATCCCAACTTATCGGGAGCAGCAACCCGCAACACCAAGCGGAATTGATGTGGCGCATCTCGCTGACCGTCAGCGTCCTCCTGCTCTGCCTGCTTGCCGTGCCGCTTTCCTATTTCAACCCGCGCAGCGGCCACACCTACAACATCCTCGTCGCCATCGGGCTTTTCCTGATTTACCAAAACGGTCTGACCTTCCTGCGCAATGCCGTGGAAGACGGCAAAATCCATTTCTGGCTCGGACTACTGCCTATGCACATTATCATGTTTGTGATTGCCGTCGTTCTGCTGCGCGTACGCAGTATGCCCAGCCAGCCTTTCTGGCAGGCGGTTGGCAAAAGTCTGACATTGAAAGGCGGAAAATGAACCTGATTTCACGTTACATCATCCGCCAAATGGCGGTTATGGCGGTTTACGCCCTCCTTGCCTTCCTCGCTTTGTATAGCTTTTTCGAGATCATCAACGAAGTCGGCGATTTGGGCAAAGGCAGCTATAACGGCACAACCATGGCGCAATACGTCCTTATGCAGATGCCCGCGCGCGCCTACGAACTCATGCCCCTCGCCGTCCTTATCGGCGGACTGGTTTCCCTCAGCCAGCTTGCCGCAGGAAGCGAACTGACCGTTATCAAAGCAAGCGGCATGAGTACCAAAAAAATATTACTGATTCTGTCGCAGTTCGGACTGATTTTCGCTATCGCCACCGCCGCACTCGGCGAATGGATTGCACCCGTCCTCAGCCAAAAAGCTGAAAACATCAAATCCGCCGCCATCAACGGCAAAATCAGCACCGGCCATACCGGCCTTTGGCTGAAAGAAAAAAACAGCATTATCAATGTGCGCGGAATGTTGCCCGACCATACGCTTTTGGGCATCAAAATTTGGCAGCGCAACGATAAAAACGAACTGACGCAGGCGACGGAAGCCGAATCCGCCGTTTTAAACAACGACGGCAGTTGGCAGTTGAAAAACATCCGCCGCAGCACGCTTGGCGAAGACAAAGTCGAAGTCTCCACCGCTGCCGAAGAAAACTGGCCGATCGCCGTCAAGCGCAACCTGATGGACGTATTGCTCGTCAAACCCGACCAAATGTCCGTCGGCGATCTGACCACCTACATCCGCCACCTCCAAAACAACAACCAAAACACCCAAATCTACGCCATCGCATGGTGGCGTAAACTCGTTTACCCCGTCGCCGCATGGGTCATGGCGCTCGTTGCCTTCGCCTTTACGCCGCAAACCACGCGCCACGGCAATATGGGCTTAAAACTCTTCGGCGGTATCTGCCTCGGTTTGCTGTTCCACTTCGCCGGACGGCTTTTCGGTTTTACCAGCCAACTCTACGGCGTCCCACCCTTCCTCGCCGGCGCACTGCCTACCATAGCCTTCGCCCTGCTCGCCGTTTGGCTGATACGCAGGCAGGAAAAACGTTAAAAACATGCCGTCTGAACTTCTTTTCAGACGGCATTCGTTTTCATTGACATGTCCATACCGACAGATAGCCAAGCTCTATTATATCGGGCAATATAACAGTTCCATTTTTGTTAAAACTAGTCTATGATAGCGGTGTAAATATTGTTTACAATCTTTAACGCAAATCATTTGCAACAGACAGAAGAAAAACAGAAAAAAGGAACAAAGAGATGTTAGAAGCCTATCGTAAAGCCGCCGCCGAGCGCGCCGCCCTCGGTATCCCCGCCCTTCCGCTGACTGCTCAGCAGACTGCCGATTTGGTTGAGCTGCTGAAAAACCCGCCCGCAGGCGAAGGGGAGTTCTTGGTCGAACTGCTTGCCCACCGTGTCCCGCCCGGTGTGGACGATGCCGCCAAAGTCAAAGCCTCATTCCTGGCTGCCGTTGCCGAAGGCAGCGCGTCCAGCCCTCTAGTTTCCCCCGAATATGCGACCGAACTTTTAGGTACGATGCTCGGCGGTTACAACATTCACGCCTTAATCGAACTCTTGGACGAGGACAAACTCGCGCCTATCGCTGCCAAAGGCTTGAAACATACGCTTCTGATGTTCGATTCTTTCCACGACGTTCAGGAAAAAGCCGAAAAAGGCAACAAATACGCGCAGGAAGTTTTGCAATCTTGGGCGGATGCCGAATGGTTTACCTCACGCGCCAAAGTTCCCGAAAAAATCACCGTTACCGTCTTCAAAGTTGACGGCGAAACCAATACAGACGACCTCTCTCCTGCACCTGATGCATGGAGCCGTCCTGATATCCCTCTGCACGCGCTGGCTATGTTGAAAAACCCGCGCGACGGCATTAATCCTGACAAGCCTGGCGAAGTCGGTCCGATTAAATTGTTGGAAGAACTCAAAGCCAAAGGCCATCCGGTTGCTTACGTCGGCGACGTGGTCGGTACCGGTTCTTCACGCAAATCCGCGACCAACTCCGTCATTTGGCATACAGGCGAAGACATCCCGTTCGTACCGAACAAACGTTTCGGCGGCGTATGCCTGGGTGGCAAAATTGCGCCAATTTTCTTCAATACTCAAGAAGACTCCGGTGCATTGCCGATTGAAGTCGATGTATCTGCTCTGAAAATGGGCGATGTCGTCGATATTCTACCTTATGAAGGCAAAATCGTGAAAAACGGCGAGACTGTTGCCGAGTTCAGCCTGAAGTCTCAAGTATTGCTGGATGAAGTGCAAGCCGGTGGCCGTATTAACCTGATTATCGGTCGCGGTTTGACTGCCAAAGCGCGCGAAGCCCTGAAACTGCCTGCCTCTACTGCATTCCGTCTGCCTCAAGCACCTGCTGAAAGCAAAGCCGGTTTCACGTTGGCTCAAAAAATGGTTGGTCGCGCCTGCGGTTTGCCGGAAGGTAAAGGCGTGCGTCCGGGTACTTACTGCGAACCACGCATGACGACTGTCGGCTCGCAAGATACTACCGGCCCGATGACTCGCGACGAATTGAAAGACCTGGCTTGCTTGGGCTTCTCAGCAGATATGGTAATGCAGTCTTTCTGTCACACCGCCGCTTATCCAAAACCTGTCGATGTAAAAACCCATAAAGAACTGCCCGCCTTTATTTCTACCCGTGGCGGCGTATCTCTGCGTCCTGGCGACGGCGTAATCCACTCATGGCTCAACCGCCTGCTGCTGCCCGATACCGTCGGCACTGGCGGCGACAGCCATACCCGTTTCCCTATCGGTATTTCCTTCCCTGCCGGTTCGGGCTTGGTTGCTTTCGCAGCAGCTACCGGCGTAATGCCGCTCGATATGCCTGAGTCCGTATTGGTACGCTTCAGCGGCAAACTGCAACCGGGCGTCACCCTGCGCGATTTGGTGAACGCCATTCCGCTTTACGCAATTAAACAAGGCTTGCTGACCGTTGCCAAAGCCGGTAAGAAAAACATCTTCTCCGGCCGCATCCTCGAAATCGAAGGCCTGCCTGATTTGAAAGTGGAACAAGCCTTTGAATTGACCGATGCGTCTGCCGAACGCTCCGCTGCAGGTTGTACTGTGAAGCTCAACAAAGAGCCGATTATCGAGTACATGAAATCCAATGTCGTATTGATGAAAAACATGATTGCCAACGGCTATCAAGATCCGCGCACTTTGGAACGCCGCATCAAAGCCATGGAAAAATGGCTGGCAAATCCTGAGTTGCTCGAAGCGGATAAAGATGCAGAATACGCCGCCGTGATTGAAATCAACATGGACGACATTAAAGAGCCGATTATCGCCTGCCCGAACGACCCGGACGACGTATGCTTCATGTCTGAACGTTCCGGCACCAAAATCGACGAAGTATTCATCGGTTCGTGCATGACCAACATCGGCCACTTCCGCGCTGCTTCCAAACTCTTGGAAGGCAAGAGCGACATCCCCGTCCGCTTGTGGGTAGCACCGCCGACCAAAATGGACGCGAAAGAGTTGTCCGACGAAGGCCACTACGGTGTGCTCGGTCGTGCAGGCGCGCGTATGGAAATGCCGGGTTGCTCATTGTGTATGGGTAACCAAGCCCAAGTACACGAAGGCGCAACCGTCATGTCCACTTCGACCCGCAACTTCCCGAACCGTTTGGGTAAAAACACCTTCGTTTACCTCGGCTCGGCAGAGTTGGCGGCGATTTGCTCCAAACTGGGTAAAATCCCGACCGTTGAAGAATACCAAGCCAACATCGGCATCATCAACGAGCAAGGCGACAAAATCTACCGCTATATGAACTTCAACGAAATCGACAGCTACAACGAAGTAGCCGAGACCGTGAATGTTTAACCGGAGCAACCCCGTGATATAAGGGGTTGGTAACCATGCCGTCTGAAAGTTTTTCAGACGGCATTATAATATTCTGCCAATCTCCCCTTTTAACGGGCAGTATAATGTAATCCTCCCCATCCGCCATACAAGGCAGACGATAATATGAACCTGAAAAACCGCCATTTCCTGAAACTCTTAGACTTCACGCCGGAAGAAATCACCGCTTACCTCGACCTTGCCGCCGAATTGAAAGCCGCCAAAAAGGCAGGGCGCGAAATTCAGCGGATGAAAGGAAAAAACATCGCCCTGATTTTTGAAAAAACATCCACGCGCACACGCTGCGCGTTTGAAGTCGCCGCACGCGATCAAGGGGCGGGAGTGACCTATTTAGAGCCGTCCGCCAGCCAAATCGGGCACAAAGAAAGCATCAAAGACACGGCGCGCGTCTTGGGCAGGATGTACGATGCCATCGAATATCGCGGCTTCGGTCAGGAAGTTGTTGAAGAATTGGCAAAATATGCGGGCGTACCCGTATTCAACGGGCTGACCAACGAGTTCCACCCCACTCAAATGCTCGCCGACGCGCTGACCATGCGCGAACATAGCAGCAAACCTTTGAACCAAACCGCGTTTGCCTACGTCGGCGACGCGCGTTACAACATGGGCAATTCCCTGCTGATTTTAGGGGCAAAATTGGGAATGGACGTGCGTATCGGAGCACCGGAAAGCCTGTGGCCATCTGAAGGCATTATCGCCGCCGCACACGCCGCCGCCAAAGAAACTGGAGCAAAAATTACCCTGACCGAAAACGCGCATGAAGCCGTCAAAGGTGTCGGTTTCATTCATACTGACGTATGGGTCAGCATGGGCGAGCCGAAAGAAGTCTGGCAGGAACGCATCGATTTGCTGAAAGATTACCGCGTTACGCCCGAACTGATGGCGGCATCGGGCAATCCGCAGGTCAAATTTATGCACTGTCTGCCCGCCTTCCACAATCGGGAAACCAAAGTCGGAGAATGGATTTATGAAACCTTCGGCTTAAACGGCGTAGAAGTAACGGAAGAAGTATTCGAAAGCCCTGCCAGCATCGTGTTCGATCAGGCGGAAAACCGTATGCACACGATTAAAGCGGTAATGATCGCGGCTCTGGGCGACTGACAGAACTGTACCTGTTTAAATTCATCCGCAACACAGATGCCGTCTGAACACGATGTCCAGACGGCATCCATATAAAAACTGCCTACACGATGTGTAGGCAGTCCCGTTTGAAAACAATCAGTTTTTGTCTTGGTCAACCAATTTGTTGGCAGTAATCCAAGGCATCATGGCACGCAGTTGTGCGCCGACTTTTTCAACTTGGTGGTCGGCATTCAAACGGCGGCGGGCAGTCATAGATGCGTAGTTTACATTACCCTCTTGGATAAACATTTTTGCGTATTCGCCGGTTTGGATGCGTTTCAGAGCATTGCGCATGGCTTCTTTGCTGGAAGCATTGACCACTTCAGGGCCGGTAACGTATTCGCCGTACTCCGCATTGTTGGAAATGGAGTAGTTCATGTTGGCAATACCGCCTTCGAAGATTAAGTCGACGATTAATTTCATTTCGTGCAGACATTCGAAGTAAGCCATTTCAGGTGCATAACCTGCTTCAGTCAAAGTTTCAAAACCGGCCTTAATCAATTCGACCACACCGCCACACAACACCGCTTGTTCGCCGAACAGGTCGGTTTCGGTTTCTTCGCGGAAAGTGGTTTCAATCACACCGCCTTTGGTACCGCCATTGGCAGCCGCATAAGACAGGGCAATATCTTTAGCTTTGCCGGAATTGTCTTGGTAAACGGCGATCAATGAAGGAACACCGCCGCCGCGTTTATATTCGCTGCGTACAGTATGACCCGGTCCTTTAGGAGCAACCATAATCACGTCCAAGTCGGCACGCGGAACGATTTGGTTGTAATGTACGTTAAAACCGTGCGCAAAAGCCAGCGTTGCGCCTTCTTTCAGATTGGCTGCAACTTCGGCGTGATAGACGGCAGGCATGGTTTCGTCAGGCAGCAGCAGCATAACGACATCGGCTTCTTTAGTCGCATCCGCAACGGTTTTAACAACATGACCGGCGGCTTCTGCCTTCTTCCAAGAAGAACCGTGACGCAGACCGATCACCACGTTTACACCCGAATCTTTCAGGTTGGCAGCATGGGCATGACCTTGCGAACCGTAACCGATGATGGCAACGGTTTTGCCTTTAATCAGAGACAGGTCGGCATCTTTATCGTAATAAACTTGCATTTGATTTCCTTTGAATAAAATGAGTTCCGGCTTTGTGTTGAGAACGCCGGACGGTTGGATTGAGGGTAAAGGGTTAAACAGGGATATCTTCCATCAAAACAATTTCGAGCGCATCAGTTTTGCCGTCGATGGCTTTAACGAAACCTTGAAAATGTTCGCTGGCATTGTGCGCATCGATGGCAGCCTGAGACTTCCAGTTTTCGACGAAAACGAAACGGTTTGGCTTGCCGATTTCCTGATGCAGGTCGTAGCTGATGTTGCCTTCTTCCGCGCGGCTGGCTTTGACCAGGCTTTGGAACAAGGGTTTCAGCGTTTCCGTGTATTCGGGTTTGACGGTAACCAGTGCAACGATTTTAATGTTTGACATCAATCTCTCCTACCGCTTTGTTTTTCAGACGGCATATTGCCGTCTGAAAAACAGCGGTATTAAATTTTCAAGATACGCTCGCCACGGCCGATGCCGGCTGCGCCTGTACGTACGGTTTCCAGAATCTGAGCGCGTCCGACAGTTTCGAGGAAAGAGTCGAGTTTGTCGGTTGAGCCTGTGATTTCGATGGTGTAGCTACGGTCGGTTACATCGATGATGCTGCCACGATAGATTTCTGTCAGGCGTAAAAATTCGTCGCGGTCTTTGCCAACGGCGCGGACTTTTACCAGCATCAATTCGCGTTCGACAAAACGACTTTCGTTCAAATCAACCACTTTAATCACCTCAATCAATTTATTGAGTTGCTTGGTGATTTGTTCGATAACATGCTCGTCGCCGTGGGTAACGATGGTCATGCGTGAAAGCGTTTTGTCCTCGGTCGGAGCTACCGCCAAGGAATCGATGTTGTAGTCTCGAGCGGAGAAAAGACCGACCACGCGGCTCATCGCGCCTGATTCGTTTTCCATCAGAACAGATAAGATATGTCGCATTGTCGTTCTCCTTACGCTTTCGGGTTTTCGCGCATATGCGGCGGCAGGACCATTTCGTCCAAACCTTTGCCGTTGCCGACCATAGGCAGCACGTTTTGTTTCTTATCGGTCANGAAGTCGATAAATACCAGACGGTCTTTTTGTTTGACCGCTTCCAACAACGCACCTTCAACATCGGATTTTTTGTCCACACGGATGCCGATGTGTCCGTATGCTTCCGCCAATTTGACGAAATCAGGCAGAGAATCGAAATAGGTTTCCGATTCGCGGTTACCGTAGTACAGTTCCTGCCATTGGCGAACCA
The DNA here is from genome assembly GCF_050896295.1 of Neisseria sp. SLRRB23. Lineage (NCBI taxonomy): Bacteria > Pseudomonadati > Pseudomonadota > Betaproteobacteria > Neisseriales > Neisseriaceae > Neisseria > Neisseria sp. SLRRB23. The sequence goes on along the minus strand of NZ_JBPBFH010000003.1, from coordinate 37,697 downwards.
TGCCGAGGTAGCCGTTATTGAGGGTAACGACGTTCACCGGAACGCGGTATTGGAAACAGGTGGACAATTCTTGGATGTTCATCTGAATCGACCCTTCGCCGGTAATACAGAACACATCTTGATCAGGAGCGGCAAGTTTCGCACCTATTGCATACGGCAAACCTACGCCCATCGTGCCCAATCCGCCGGAATTAAGCCATTGGCGCGGGCGTTCGAACGGATAATATTGCGCCGCGAACATTTGGTGTTGCCCTACATCCGAAGTAATGATGGCGGAGTTGTTGGTGATTTCGGCAAGTTTCTGTACGACGTATTGCGGCTTGATGATTTCGCTGTCGTTGTCAAACCACAAGCAATCGCGGGAACGCCATTCTTCGATGCTTTTCCACCATTTGTCTAAAGAATCGGGAGCAGGGGTCGTATCTTGCTTGCCCCACAAGCCGATCATTTCGGTCAACACGTTTTTCACGTCGCCGACAATCGGAATATCGACTTTGACGCGTTTGGCAATGCTGGACGGGTCAACATCAATATGAATGACTTTTTTGGCTTTTTCAAAGAATTTGGACGGAACGGATACGACACGGTCGTCAAAACGCGCACCCACTGCCAACACGACATCTGCGTTTTGCATGGCGAGGTTGGCTTCGTAAGTACCGTGCATACCCAGCATACCCAAGAATTGTCGGTCACTTGAAGGATATGCGCCCAGCCCCATCAGCGTACCGGTACACGGTGCGCCCATCATGCGGACGAATTTTGTCAGCTCTTCCGAAGCATTGCCCAATACCACGCCGCCGCCGAAATAAACAACCGGACGTTTGGCAGAAGCCAACATTTGAACGGCTTTTTTAATCTGCCCGATATGACCTTGAACAACGGGTTGGTAAGAGCGGATAAAGATATCTTCCTGCGGATAGCTGAATTTCGCCATCGCCTGAGTTACATCTTTGGGAACATCAACCACAACCGGACCGGGACGGCCGCTGGCGGCAATTTGGAATGCTTTCTTGATGGTCTCGGCAAGCTCGTTGACATCGGTTACCAAGAAATTGTGTTTGACGCACGGACGGGTAATACCCACCGTATCAACTTCTTGGAACGCATCCGTACCAATCAGGGAATTGCCTACCTGTCCGCTGATAACCACCATCGGAATCGAATCGCTGTATGCAGTGGCGATGCCGGTCAGCGCATTGGTAACTCCCGGACCGGAAGTAACCAGCGCGACACCGACTTTACCGCTGACGCGCGCATACGCATCTGCCGCATGTACCGCCGCCTGCTCGTGTCGGGTCAGAATGTGCTTGAATTTATTGAGTTGGAAAATAGCATCGTAGATTTCGATGACTGCGCCGCCCGGATAGCCAAAAACATACTCTACGCCTTCGGCTTTGAGACTTTGCACTATGATTTGTGCACCTGATAATTGCATAACGACCTCTTTTATATGGTTTCAAACCAATAGGGACAAACTGCTTTACCACAGCACCTGTAATGCAATTCCNCCAAGCAGCGATTTAGGGTACGCGCATTGAGGGAACACGGTAACAGACAGACCATCCAATCAATTGGGAAGAAACACAGAGTTTATGAAATGAAAGAGCGTCAACGATAACGCAAACTGAAGATTCAGGCAAGGAAAAAACTTTTACTTTTTAACATTAAATATCTGTAAAATTATTATATTATGATTTATATGAATTTTTATAAATCAGAGAAACAGCAAACAACTACATTGTTGACATTTCACACTCCCATACCGAATACAAAGAACGTACATTACTCCCTACTTTAACAGATTAGCCATTCTTTATTTAGCAGCCTTCACAATATATTTCCGGAGGTATTTTCAGATTGCGTCTACAAGACAGGTTGATTCAATTATACGGAAACAGATAGGATTAGATGATTATAGATACAAAATCACATGAACACTTTATCTGCTTTGACTGTGATTTACGGTACGGAGTACGATGAGACAAAAAATAACCGCTCTAAAGGCGGTTGTGGTGCCCAGGGTCGGACTCGAACCGACACACCTTGCGGCGGGGGATTTTGAGTCCCCTGCGTCTACCAATTTCGCCACCTGGGCTGGTGAAGAAGCTGCCATTATAATGGCTTTTAAAACTCTGTAAACCTTTTTTTTAATTTTTTTTACTAATTATTATTTACTATTTGATTCTAAAGATAATTAAACCATGCCACATCTATACCGCAATCTAAGAAACTTACTGAATAAAAAATTATGCCGCATTAACTCTGATGACCACTGCCATACTGCAGTGCAAAAAATACTACATTTAATCTAATAAACGCGTTAAGATGGAAACATTCAAGTTCTGTACGAATTCGGTTGTTTATATTTATTAGGATATTGTCATGCTTTCTATACCACGTTCCTTTCTGCTGAGTATCTTCGCCCTTGCATCGCTTGCCGCCTGCAAACCTCAAGAAAACAATGCGGCACAAGCCACTGCATCTGCCGCATCTGCTGCATCTGCTACCGAAAACTCGCCGAAACCGCAAACACGCGGCACAGATATTCGCCAGGAAGATATCGGCGGCGACTTTACACTGACCGATGGCGATGGCAAACCGTTCAGCCTGAGCGGCTTAAAAGGTAAAGTGGTGATTCTGTCTTTCGGTTATACACACTGCCCGGATGTCTGCCCGACCGAACTGCTGACATACAGCGACACGCTAAAACAACTTGGCGATCAGGCTAAAGATGTGAAAGTCGTGTTCGTCAGCATCGACCCCGAACGGGATACGCCTGAAATCATCGGCAAATACGCCAAACAATTCAATCCCGACTTTATCGGACTGACTGCGACCGGCGATCAAAGCCTGCCGGTTATCAAACAGCAATACCGCGTGGTTTCTGCCAAGGTCAATCAAAAAGACGACAGCGAAAACTATTTGGTCGACCACTCTTCCGGTGCTTATCTGATTGATAAAAACGGGGAGGTAGCGATTTTCTCTCCTTACGGAAGCGAGCCGGAAACCATTGCCGCCGATGTAAGAACCCTGCTCTAAATGTAACCGTATGCCGTCTGAACCACAAACCCGTTCAAACGGCATCATCATTCCAAGATATTAAGGTATTTGCATACCATACCAGATAGTTCGCCAGCCATCGCCTTGTCAGTAAAGCAGCTTCGTAATCGGGATTCCGCCCAAAACTTACGCGCAATATCCAGAATAAACGTATATCGTTTTGCACGATAAGGTGTCTGCGTTAACCTTGCCAAACTTACAGCCTGACGAGGTTTGTGCCACCCGACGGGTCAAATGGCATAGTTTTGGATTTAGTTTTCTGCGATAACACGCCAAAGGTAAAATAAGCATTGCCCGAACCTGTTACCCGTATCTTTAAAGGTTTGGACGGCACATGGTTTTCTTCAGACGGCATTTCTGTTTTTTCCCACAACTATAACGGAGGACGATATGGATACTGAGGACAAAGGTTTTTCTGAAAGCGCACAGGCCGCCTTGGGTAGCGGTACCAACCGTTTTTACGTGTACTGCCTGACCGATTTGAAAAAAGGCAAAGTACTGTATATCGGTACAGGCTGTGGCAACCGTATTTTCGAATATGACCATTTCGACGCACCTACGGCAAAAGCCGTATCCAAATGCCGCAAGCTCGGACGCTTTATCTTGGCCCATCACCTAACCGAAAGTGAGGCACTGGTCGCTCAACAATCTCTGATTGCGTTTGCCCGCAGCGTTTGCGGTAAAAAGCTGAAGAACCTTGACGGTTCGATACAAGGCATCCGTACCGAAGATTGGGAAAACCGTTTCGGCTTCGAGCCGGCAGATGTTGGCAAACTGAATCCGGACGGTCTGATTTTGGCAGTCAAACTACCTCAAGCCGCAAACCGTAACGAATCTGCCGCAGAACGTGAAAATCGGGCACGCGGCACTTGGACGGTTGCCAAAGATTTGGTCAAAAAAGTGAAATATCTCATCGGTATTGATACGGATTCGGACAACGCGGTCGTATGTGCCTATAAGGTAGCAGGTTTCGAGACGGAAGAGACCGTCAGAAACGGTAAAACCCTGACTGCCTACCGCTTTACGTTTACCCAAGAAAAGGATGTTGCCGAAACATTAGGGCTGCAGCAGAAATCCCTGCCGGGATTAAAATTTGCCAACGGCTCGGATAAAACCTATATCCGCCCCCAAAACATATAATTGTAGGCTCTGCCTTCAAAAGGAACCGGATACCGTAATCTTCCGCATTTCTACCTTGCAAAATCGGAAGCAGGCTTTTCAGACGGCATCGGAGCCTATAAGATTACAGAACACTACAAACAAAGGAGCAGATACATGCCTGTAAACGAATATACACGAATCGGCTGGATAGGTTTGGGTCAAATGGGCAACCCCATGGTAACACGGCTTTTAGACGGCAATATCGAAGTCGGCATATACAACCGCTCGCCCGGGAAAACTGATTCCCTTGCCGCCAAAGGTGCAAAGGTCTATGGCAGCACCATCGAACTTGTCCGCGACTATCCCGTTATTTTCCTGATGGTTTCCGACTATGCCGCCGTGTGCGACATCCTGAACGGAGTCCGCGACGGATTGGCCGGCAAAATCATCGTCAATATGAGCACCATCTCCCCGACCGAAAACCTCGCAGTCAAAGCACTTGTCGAAGCCGCAGGCGGACAATTTGCCGAAGCACCCGTTTCCGGATCGGTCGGACCAGCCACCAACGGCACGCTGCTGATTCTGTTCGGCGGCAGCGAAGCCGTTTTAAACCCGCTGCAAAAAATATTTTCCCTCGTCGGCAAAAAAACCTTCCATTTCGGCGATGTCGGCAAAGGTTCGGGCGCGAAACTCGTCTTGAACTCGCTCTTGGGCATTTTCGGTGAAGCGTACAGCGAAGCGATGCTGATGGCTCGGCAGTTCGGCATCGATACCAACACCATCGTCGAAGCCATCGGCGGCTCGGCAATGGACTCGCCTATGTTTCAAACCAAAAAATCCCTGTGGGCAAACCGCGAATTCCCGCCCGCCTTCGCCCTAAAACACGCCTCCAAAGACCTCAACCTCGCCGTCAAAGAGCTTGAACAGGCAGGCAACACCCTGCCCGCCGTCGAAACCGTTGCTGCCAGCTACCGCAAAGCAGTCGAAGCCGGCTACGGCGAACAGGACGTTTCCGGTGTTTACCTGAAACTGGCGGAACACTGACTTCCCTTTCCAAACAATATGCCGTCTGAAATATTTTCAGACGGCATTTTTATCGCCCCACGCTAAATAAAAAATAGGGAGCAAATATGTGGAAAATGTTGAAACATATAGCCCAAACCCACCGCAAGCGTCTGCTCGGCACGTTTTCTCTGGTCGGACTGGAAAACCTTTTGATGCTGGTGTATCCGGTGTTTGGCGGCTGGGCAATTAATGCCGTAATTGCGGGGAAGGTGTGGCAGGCGTTGCTGTACGCTTTGGTTGTGCTTTTAATGTGGCTGGTCGGTGCGGCGCGGCGGATTGCCGATACGCGCACGTTTACGCAGATTTATACCGAAATCGCCGTGCCGGTTGTGTTGGAACAGCGGCAGCGGCAAGTCCCGCATTCAGCAATATAGTGGATTAAATTTAAACCAGTACGGCGTTGCCTCGCCTTGCCGTACTATTTGTACTGTCTGCGGCTTCGTCGCCTTGTCCTGATTTTTGTTAATCCACTATAACTGCGCGGGTTGCCCTGTCGCGTGAGTTTGTCAGCTTTTTTGAAGAACACCTGCCGATTGCCGCGACATCCGTCGTATCCATATTCAGCGCGTGCATCATGCTGCTGGTGCTGGAATTTTGGGTCGGCGTGTCGGCAGTGTGCATACTTGCGTTGTTTTTATGGCTTTTGCCGCGTTTTGCCGCCATCAGCGAAAACCTGTATTTCCGCCTGAACAACAGCTTGGAACGCGACAACCACTTTATCCGAAAAGGCGACGAGCGGCAGCTGTACCGCCATTATGGACGGTTGCGCGTCTGCGTGTGCTGATTTCCAACCGCGAAGCCTTCGGCTATCTCTGCGTCGGCGCGGCGATGAGTATTTTATTCGGCTTTGCTTTTGTGATGATGACACTCAAAGGCTACGGCAGCGCGGGGCATGTCTATTCGGTTAGCACTTATCTGTGGATGTTTGCCATGAGTTTGGACGACATGCCGCGATTGGTCGAACAATATTCCAATTTGAAAGACATCGGACAACGGATAGAGTGGTCGGAACGGAACATCAAAGCCGGAACTTGAAAAATGCCGTCTGAACACGCTTCAGACGGCATTTCCATCCGTTCGGCAAACTACATCACATCCGCCCGCCGGTTGACAAGTTTGGCAAACAACTTTTCAACAGAAGCTTCCGCCTGCAAACCAATGCGCTGGATCAGACTTTGCTTCTCCTGATATTTCACTTCGATAACCTGTTTGTTTTCAAACGCTTTCAACAACAAATCATCACTAGTTGAAATCTCGTCAATCAAGTTCAACGCCAACGCCTGCCGACCGAACCAATGTTCACCCGTCGCTATTTTTTCAATATCCAACCCGGGGCGGTTTTCACTGACAAACTGCTTGAACAACTGATGCGTTTCCTCCAATTCCTGCCGGAATTTCTGTTTGCCCTTTTCCGTATTTTCACCCATAAAGGTAACCGTGCGCTTAAATTCGCCCGCCGTCATCACATCCACATCAATATCATGTTTTTTCAACAGGCGGTGGATATTCGGCACTTCCGCCACCACGCCCACCGAACCGATAATAGCAAAAGGAGCAGAAACAATTTTATCCGCCACACACGCCATCATATAGCCGCCGCTTGCCGCCACCTTATCGACAGCAACAGTCAACGGAATATTGCGTTCGCGCAAACGCCTAAGCTGCGAAGCCGCCAAACCGTAACCGTGAACCACGCCGCCCGGACTTTCCAATCTGAGCAGAACTTCATCTTCAGGCTTGGCAATCGAAAGCACCGCCGTAATCTCATGACGCAAGGATTCTACGGCGTGTGCATACAAATCGCCGTCAAAATCCAACACAAAAAGGCGGGATTTTTGCGTTTCGGCAGATTTCTCCCCACCCTCCTTCAAACGCTTTTTCTCTGCTTTGGCTTCCGCCTTTTCCTTTTTCTTTTCTTCTTTTTCCTGATGTTTTACCTCTTCCCCGCTTAAAAAGAATGCTTCAAACGATTGCCGCTGTTTTTTATAATTTTCCGAAAAATCCGTCAGTACGACACTGCCGCTTTCCGATTGTTTCTTACTCTGTACGATAGCCAACACAATCAGCGCAATTGTGCCGAACACGGTAAGCAGTTCGAGCAGGAAAATACCGTAATTCAGTAAAATTTCTTTCCACATTAATTGGATTTCCTCTTGTTCAGGCATGAACATGTCAATATTGTCCATCCCCGTCCGACAGATAAAAAAATAACCGCTTGGAGCGGTATTGTTATTTTCAGCTTGGTGCCCGGAGCCGGAATCGAACCGGCACGGGATGTTTAGTCCCGACGGATTTTAAGTCCGTTGTGTCTACCTATTTCACCACCCGGGCATTTGTGAAAGGTGGAGGCGGGGGCGCGGATTTTAACCGGCCTGTATGAAGATTGCACTCCTCATAGCATAAACACTCTGCCACCCCGCCATGGTACGATAATGGAGGCGAGAGTCGGAATCGAACCGGCGTAGACGGATTTGCAATCCGCTGCATAACCACTTTGCTATCTCGCCTAAAACTGGCTTAATCTAAAAACCTGGAGCGGGAAACGAGTCTCGAACTCGCGACCTCAACCTNGGCAAGGTTGCGCTCTACCAACTGAGCTATTCCCGCGCGTTCAAACATATCGGTTTTTGGAGCGGGAAACGAGTCTCGAACTCGCGACCTCAACCTTGGCAAGGTTGCGCTCTACCAACTGAGCTATTCCCGCGTTGATATGTTTGAAATAAAACTTGGAGCGGGAAACGAGTCTCGAACTCGCGACCTCAACCTTGGCAAGGTTGCGCTCTACCAACTGAGCTATTCCCGCAATGATTGTGGGAGAATGAAATTTTTGGAGCGGGAAACGAGTCTCGAACTCGCGACCTCAACCTTGGCAAGGTTGCGCTCTACCAACTGAGCTATTCCCGCCCTATATCATTCTCCGACATCGAAGAAGACGCAATTATTATGGATTCTGTTTTTACCGTCAAGCTATTTTTATGTTTTTTTCAGGCGATTTCTTTCCACGCCATTTTCAGGTAATACAACATCGACCAAACCGTCAGCAAAGATGCGATAAACATCAATATGTTGCCGATGAATGCGAGGTTAAATCCATAAAAATCGGGAAAATTCAGCAGCAGCAGGAAGATTGCCAGCATTTGCGCGGCGGTTTTGAACTTGCCGACGGTGGCGACGGCAACGCTGCTTCTCTTGCCCATTTGCGCCATCCATTCGCGCAATGCGGAAATAGTGATTTCCCTACCGATAATGATCATGGCAAACAAAACATAGGTCCGATCGAGTTTGACCAGTAAAAGCAGCGATACGGCAACCATCAGCTTGTCGGCGACAGGGTCGAGGAATGCGCCGAAATCCGAGGTCTGTTTCCACAACCTTGCCAAAAATCCGTCAAACCAGTCGGTCAAGGCGGCAACGGCAAAAATGACGGCGGCGGCAACATTGACTGCTTCTTCCGAAAACCATGAGAAAGGCAGGTAAAAAAGGGCTGTCAGGACAGGAATGAGCAAGACCCTCAACCATGTGAGGAAGATGGGGAGATTCCAAGGCATCGGTTTTCTCTGTGCAGACTGTAAAGTTGTGATTATAGCGGTTATCCTCATAACCCAAAACGTAAAATTGCCGCATGGGCATTCCCCCGCCCCGCCAATCTGTTTTCACATTCTTTTCAAACGCAGGAAAATGGCGGGCAATAAAAGCAAAATACCTAGTTTCAGGCTGAAAATGGCAGGTTGTGCCAACACTTCGATAAGGCGGTCTTCCGGATGTGCGAACTCCTTATTGGTATGGATACTGCCACTGTTGCGGTATTCCAACAGAACGCCGTTTAAAAAACCTTTGCCGACGGTGTCGCTTAAAACAATCTTAACCTGCCGCGCCCTGATGACTCTGCCGATATTGTCGCCTGTGCACAAATCGTCGAACCCGTAGCAGGAAAGTCGGTAATGTTGCCCGTCTGCATTCAGTTTGATTGCCCGTCCGCTGCGGTTGGGTGCGGTAACGGTCAATTCTGCATATTCGAATGTTTTTTCTTGTTCGTGAAATGCCGTCAGGTAAGGTGCAATAAAAACGGCGGACAACAGCAGACAGCTTATGGCGGCAAACCATACCCAGCGATAATATAGTGGATTAAATTTAAACCAGTACGGCGTTGCCTCGCCTTGCCGTACTATTTGTACTGTCTGCGGCTTCGTCGCCTTGTCCTGATTTAAATTTAATCCACTATATTTCACGCTTACCCCTTGTTTCTCAAATGCCGTCTGAAAAAACGGCTGCATATGTTGTCTGCAAAATATCGGGAAGCATAACAGACAAAATGCCGTCTGAAATGTTTTCAGACGGCATTTCTTATCCAAAACGGATTATTTTTGCGTTTCAACCGCTTCCAATGCACGCAGGGCATAAGTGTAAGCGGCACCCGCATTCAGGGCAATGGCAGTTGCCAATGCACCTGCGATTTCGCTGTCGGTCGCACCGGCTTTGGCGGCGGCGGCAGCGTGAACACTGATGCAGCTCTCACAACGTGTGGTAATGGCAACGGCGATGGCAATCAGTTCGCGCGTTTTAGCATCAAGTGCCTCTGCAGCTGCCGCTTGTTCCAATGCGCCGTAGGCCTGCAGCATTTTAGGATGCTCTTTACCCAGCTCGCCAAATGATTTTTTAACCAATGCTGTATGTTCTTTCCAATCTTTAAACATTTTCTTTTCCTTTATCTTACGTTTAACCCTGATACGCGGTTGCGTATCCGTTTTTGATGTGTGTATTATTGCAATTATTCAGTTGTGTTTCTCGTTTAATCATCTCATTTTATGGTTCAAAAAGATTTATGGACATTCTCGACAAACTGGTTGACCTGGCCCAATTGACGGGTAGTGTGGATGTACAGTGCCTTTTGGGCGGACAATGGTCGGTACGGCATGAAACCTTGCAGAGCGAAGGATTGGTACACATTGTTACATCAGGCAGCGGCTATCTCTGCATCGACGGTGAAACTTCCCCGCGTCCGGTCAGTACGGGGGATATTATATTTTTCCCGCGGGGATTGGGGCATGTCTTAAGCCACGACGGAAAATACGGAGAAAGTTTACAACCGGATATACGACAAAACGGCGCGTTCACGGTCAAACAGTGCGGCAACGGACAGGATATGAGCCTGTTTTGTGCCCGTTTCCGCTATGATACCCATGCAGATTTGATGAACGGGCTGCCTGAAACCGTTTTTCTGAATATTACCCACCCGGGTTTACAATATGTCGTTTCAATGCTGCAACTGGAAAGTGAAAAACCTTTGGCGGGGACGGTTTCCGTGGTCAACGCATTATCGTCCGTTTTACTGGTACTTATCCTGCGCGCCTATCTTGAACAAGAAAAAGATGCCCAACTGTCAGGCGTATTGAAAGGTTGGCAGGACAAACGTTTGGGACATTTAATCCAAAAGGTGATAGACAAACCGGAAGACGAATGGAATGTTGACAAAATGGTGGCGGTCGCCAATATGTCGCGCGCGCAGCTGATGCGCCGTTTCAAAAGCCAGGTCGGACTCAGCCCGCACGCCTTTGTAAACCATATCCGCCTGCAAAAAGGCGCGTTGCTGCTGAAGAAAACCCCGGATTCGGTTTTGTCGGTCGCACTGTCGGTAGGCTTTCAGTCGGAAACGCACTTCGGCAAAGCATTCAAACGGCAATATCACGTTTCGCCGGGTCAATACCGGAAAGAAGGCGGGCAACAATAAAATATCTGAACCTTAAAACGCAAATGCCGTCTGAAAATACTTTCAGATGGCATTTGCGTACCGTATCATTTTAACGGCTGCATCTTCATCACTTCCAAGAGGAAATTGGTAAATGCGGGATTATTGGGTTTGGCATCCATATTTTTCCAACGCTGCTGCCAGCCGCGCAAGGCATTCTGGATATACAGCTTGGACTGTTCCGTATTGATTTCGCCGCGCTGGCTGTCTACCGCCGAACGCAGGTAGATTTCATACATACTGTCATCGACGGCATTGCGTCCGACCAGGCGTTTTCTGAAATTGTTCAGATATTGCGCGGCCTGAACCTTGGTCATTTTACCGATACTCACCTGATAGCTCAGGCGCGTCGCCTCATCACGGATTTTGGAAACATCAGTCCAATGCGAAGGCGCGAGGTGGAAACCTTTTGCGGGTGCTTCCGTTTTGACGGTATTGACAGGATTCACGGGGATTTCCGTCAATGTGGGTACATAAACAGACTGACAGCCGGAAAGGACTGCCGCAATGGAAAGAGGGATAAGCTATTTTTTCATGCCCGCCATTATAATCAAGTTTGCCTTGAAAAAACAAATTGTTCGGCAAGAAAAATAAAATTTCGGCATCAGAAGCAGGCAAAAACACATTCCACAAGCCTTGCCGCAAGGTTTACAATCCGACCGTCCTTATCGCAACGACCGTTTATGGATATCGAAAAAAAAGACGTTTTGGGTTCCGGCTGGATGCTGGTTGCGGCGGCCTGCTTTACCATAATGAACCTGTTAATTAAAGATGCGGCGGCCCGGTTTGCCTTCAGCAGCGGCGAGCTGGTATTTTGGCGTATGCTGTTTTCCGCCGCCGCACTCGGCGGTACCGCGATATTGCGGCGCGACACCTTCCGCACACCTCATTGGAAAAACCACCTGAACCGAAGCATTATCGGATCGGGGGCGATGCTGCTGCTGTTCTACGCGGTAACGCATCTGCCTTTGGCAACCGGCATAACCCTAAGCTACACCTCGTCGATTTTTTTGGCGGTATTTTCCTTCCTGATTTTGAAAGAGCGAATTTCCGTTTACACGCAGGCAGTGCTGTTCTTTGGCTTTACGGGTGTCATATTGCTGCTTAATCCATCGTTCCGCAGCGGTCAGGAACTGGCGGCACTCGCTGGTCTTGCTGGCGGCGCGATGTCCGGCTGGGCGTATTTGAAAGTGCGCGAACTGTCTTTGGCGGGCGAACCCGGCTGGCGCGTCGTGTTTTACCTTTCCGCGACAGGTGTGGCGATGTCATCGGTTTGGGCGACGCTGACCGGCTGGCATATGCTGTCTTGGCAGTCGGCGGTTTATCTGTCGGGCATCGGCGTGTCCGCGCTGATTGCCCAACTGTCGATGACGCGCGCCTACAAAGTCGGCGACAAATTCACGGTTGCCTCGCTTTCCTATATGACCGTCGTCTTTTCCGCCCTGTCTGCCGCATTTTTTCTGGGCGAAAAGCTTTTCTGGCAGGAAATACTCGGTATGTGCATCATTATCCTCAGCGGCATTTTGAGCAGCATCCGCCCCATTGCCTTCAAACAGCGGCTGCAAGCCCTCTTCCGCCAAAGATAAAAAATGCCGTCCGAACATCCTTCAGACGGCATATCGGGCTTTATTTCCCTGCCTTCACATCCTGCCACTGGCGTACCATAAACTTCAACGCCGCCGGCTGGATGGGAATCATAATAAAGCTGTTTTCCAAATCCCCGTCGCTCGGGAAAATCGTGTTGTCATCCCTAAACTCCTTATCCATCAGCTCACGCGCCGGCTTGCTCGAAGGCGCATAAGTAACGAAATTGCCGTTCTTCGCCGACACTTCCGGGTCGAGGAAGTCGTTGATATATTTGTGCGCGTTGGCGACGTTTTTCGCATCTTTCGGAATCACGAAAGAATCCACCCAAATCCCTACGCCTTCTTTCGGCATCATCACGCGGATTTTTTCCTTGCCGCCTGCTTCTTCGGCACGGCGTTTGGCAATGTTCAAATCGCCGCCGAAGCCAATCGTTACGCAAGTATCGCCGCGCGCTAAATCATCAATAAAGCCGGACGAGGTAAAACGCTTGATGTACGGACGGTTTTTCTTAAGCAAGGCAGTTGCCGCCTTAATATCCGCCGTTTCGCTGCTGTTTGGGTTTTTACCCATGTAGTTCAACACCATAGGATAAATTTCTGCCGCGCTGTCTAAATAACTGATACCGCATTGTTTGAGTTTGGACGTGTATTCGGGGTTAAACACCAAATCCCATTGATTGTCCGGCAGCTGATCCGTGCCCAAAGCCTTTTTCACGCGTTCGGTATTGATGGCGAAGGTATTTGTCCCCCAATAAAACGGCACGGCGTATTCGTGGCCGGGATCGACCCCGTCCATCAGCCTCATCATTTCGGGATTGAGGTGTTTATAATTGGGAATCAGCGACTTATCGATTTTCTGATACGCACCTGCCTTAATCTGCCTGCCCACAAACGCATTGGACGGCGCGACAATGTCGTAACCGGATTTTCCGGTCAGCACCTTGCTTTCCAGCGTTTCATCACTGTCGTACACATCATAAGTAACCTTGATGCCGTTTTTCTTTTCAAAATCGGCAACGGTTTCCGGATCGACGTATTCCGACCAGTTATAAATTTTCAATACGTTTTGGTTTTCCGCCGGTGCCGGTTTTTCGGCAGGCGGTTTGTCCGAACCGCCGCACGCTGCAAGCAGCAAAGCAGTCAGGACGGCGAGTGGCAGATGTTTGACCATTATCATTCCTTGCATATCTGGTTGGAGAAAGCGGCCATTATAGCCGATATTGGCAACAGGGCTTCAGACGGCATTCAAAATCCCGCAATGCCGTCTGAAAGCCGCCGTTTCCATAGCTAGAAACAGGGATTTGCGGTAATATACCGCCGTTCGTTTTCCCTGCTTTTACCATGACAAGACATTTGAGAGATATTGAAAAAATTATGAAAACCTCCGAACTGCGCCAAAAATTCCTAAAATTTTTCGAAACCAAAGGCCACACTGTCGTCCATTCATCCTCGCTCGTGCCGCACAACGACCCGACCCTGCTGTTTACCAACGCGGGCATGAACCAATTTAAAGACGTATTCTTAGGTTTCGACAAACGCCCGTACAGCCGTGCCACCACCGCGCAAAAATGCGTACGTGCAGGCGGCAAACACAACGACTTGGAAAACGTCGGCTACACCGCCCGCCACCACACCTTCTTCGAAATGATGGGCAACTTCTCCTTCGGCGACTACTTCAAACGCGATGCCATCCACTTCGCTTGGGAATTTCTCACCTCCCCAGAATGGCTGAACCTGCCCAAAGACAAACTCTTGGCGACCGTATATGCCGAGGACGACGAAGCCTATAACATTTGGCTGAACGAAATCGGTATGCCTGCCGAGCGCATCGTCCGCATCGGCGACAACAAAGGCGCGAAATACGCGTCCGACAACTTCTGGCAGATGGGCGACACCGGTCCCTGCGGCCCGTGCTCCGAAATTTTCTACGACCACGGCGAAGAAATTTGGGGCGGCATTCCCGGCAGCCCTGAAGAAGACGGCGACCGCTGGATTGAAATTTGGAACTGCGTGTTCATGCAGTTCAACCGCGACGAGCAAGGCAATATGAACCCGCTGCCCAAACCGTCCGTCGATACCGGCATGGGCTTGGAGCGCATGGCCGCCGTCATGCAGCATGTTCACAGCAACTACGAAATCGACTTGTTCCAAGACCTGCTCAAAGCCGTTGCCCGCGAAACCGGCGCGCCGTTCAGTATGGAAGAACCCAGCCTGAAAGTCATCGCCGACCACATCCGCTCCTGCTCCTTCCTGATTGCAGACGGCGTATTGCCATCCAACGAAGGCCGCGGCTACGTATTGCGCCGCATTATCCGCCGCGCCGTGCGCCACGGTTACAAACTGGGTCAAAGCAAACCGTTCTTCCACAAACTCGTTACCGATTTGGTCAAAGAGATGGGCGATGCCTACCCCGAGTTGAAAGAAAAACAGGCGCAAATTGAAGAAGCATTGAAAAACGAAGAAAGCCGTTTTGCCCAAACTCTAGAAACCGGTATGGCTTTGTTGGAAAACGCGCTGGCCAAAGGCGGCAAAACACTCTGCGGCGAAATTATCTTCAAACTCTACGATACTTACGGTTTCCCATACGACTTGACCGCCGACATCTGCCGTGAACGCAATATTGAACTGGATGAAGCAGGCTTCGAGCGCGAAATGGAAGCCCAACGTGCACGCGCACGCGCCGCACAAAGCTTCAAAGCCAACGCCCAACTGCCTTACGACGGTCAAGACACCGAGTTTAAAGGTTATAGCGAACGCCAAACCGAAGCCACCGTGTTGGCACTCTACAAAGACGGCGAGCAAGTCAACGAATTGAACGAAGGCGACAGCGGCGCAGTCGTTATCGACTTTACCCCGTTCTATGCAGAATCCGGCGGCCAAGTCGGCGACGTCGGCTATATTTTCGCAGGCGAAAACCGCTTTGAAGTACGCGATACCCAAAAAATCAAAGCGGCTGTATTCGGCCAATTCGGCATACAAACCTCAGGCCGTCTGAAAGTCGGCGACAGCGTTACCGCCAAAGTGGATGACGAAATCCGCAATGCCAATATGCGCAACCACAGCGCGACCCACCTGATGCACAAAGCCCTGCGCGATGTATTGGGCGAACACGTCGAACAAAAAGGCTCTTTGGTTACCGCCGAATCCACCCGTTTCGACATTTCCCATCCTCAAGCGGTAACTGCCGAAGAAATCGCCGAAGTAGAACGCCGAGTCAACGAAGCCATCTTGGCCAACGTTGCCGTCAACGCAGCCATTATGAGCATGGAAGATGCCCAAAAAACCGGCGCCATGATGCTCTTCGGCGAAAAATACGGCGACGAAGTGCGCGTACTGCAAATGGGCGGTTTCTCCACCGAATTGTGCGGCGGTACACACGTTTCACGCACCGGCGACATCGGCCTCTTCAAAATCATTAGCGAAGGCGGTATTGCCGCAGGCGTGCGCCGTATCGAAGCCATCACCGGCCTGAACGCACTCAAATGGGCGCAAGAGCAAGAGCGTTTGCTTAAAGAGATCATTGCCGAAACCAAAGCCCAAACCGAAAAAGACGTACTGGCGAAAATCCAAGCAGGCGCGGCACACGCCAAAGCATTGGAAAAAGAATTGGCACACGCCAAAGCCGAACTTGCCGTCCATGCAGGCGCAAAACTCTTGGACGATGCAAAAGACTTGGGCGCAGCCAAACTCGTTGCCGCACAAATCGAAGCCGACGCAGCCGCCCTGCGCGAAATCGTAACCGACCTGACCGGCAAATCAGAACAAGCCATCGTATTGCTCGCCGCAGTAAACGACGGCAAAGTTTCCCTGTGCGCAGGCGTATCCAAAGCCCTGACCGGCAAAGTCAAGGCAGGCGATCTGGTTAAATTTGCAGCCGAACAAGTCGGCGGCAAAGGCGGCGGCCGTCCCGACTTGGCGCAGGCCGGCGGCACAGATGCCGGCAAATTGCCAGAAATGCTGGTAAGCGTGGAAGAATGGGTAAAAGCCAAACTCGCGTAATCCCTCTGCCGAAGCAAAATGCCGTCTGAACGCCCAAGCCTTCAGACGGCATTTTTCCGCAAACAAAAATCTAATTTTGCGTAGGGTGGGCTTCAGCCCACCGTTTTTTTTATTTTTGATTGTTGATTGGTGGGCTGAAGCCCACCCTACGGTTACTAAAATCCCGTCATTCCCGCGCAGGCGGGAATCCAGACCGTTCGGTTTCGGTTTTTTTGGCTAGTGCCGCAACATTAAATTTCTAGATTCCCGCTTTCGTGGGAATGACGGCGGAGCGGTTGCTGTTTTCCCGATAAATGACCCTAACCTAAAATCCGTCATTCCCATGCAGGCGGGAATCCAGAACGCGGGACGGCGGCAATATTCAAAGGTTGTCTGAAAATTCAGAGATTCTAGATTCCCACTTTCGTGGGAATGACGGCGGAGCGGTTTCTGTTTTCCCGATAAATGACCCCAACTTAAAATCCCGTCATTCCCATGCAGGCGGGAATCCAGACCTGTCGGGGCGGAAACTTATCGGATAAAACGATTTCCCCTGCATCCTGGATTCCCACTTTCGTGGGAATGACGGGATATAGGTTTCCCTACGGACGTGTTCAGATTCCCGCCTGCGCGGGAAGTTGCTGTTGTTTCGGATAAATTCCTGCGGTTTCGGGTGTCCGGATTCCCGCCTTCGCGGGAATGACGGCGGAGAAGTTTCTGTCTTTCCGATAACTTACCGTAACTTAAAATCCCGTCATCCCCACGAAAGCAAAAATCCTGCCTGTCGGATTTCGGTTTTTTCGGGCGTTTCGGGAAACTTATAAATCGTCATTCCCGCGCAGGCGGGAATCCAGAACGCGGGACAGCGGCAATATTCAAAGGTTGTCTGAAAATTCAAAGGTTCCAGAAAACCGCGTTGGTGCGAATTACCGCCGTGGAGGGTATGACTTTCGGATAACTTACCGTAACTTAAAATCCCGTCATTCCCGCGCAGGCGGGAATCTAGGACGTTCGGTTTCGGTTATGTCGGAATTTCGGGAAACTGATGAATC
Source organism: Neisseria sp. SLRRB23 (assembly GCF_050896295.1). NCBI lineage: Bacteria > Pseudomonadati > Pseudomonadota > Betaproteobacteria > Neisseriales > Neisseriaceae > Neisseria > Neisseria sp. SLRRB23. Next base: position 20,109 of record NZ_JBPBFH010000003.1, on the reverse strand, counting down.
GCCAATCCCGCTTTCGCGGGAATGACGGCGGAGCGGTTACTGTTTTTCCGATAACTTACCGTAACTTAAAATCTCGTCATTCCCACGCAGGCGGGAATCTAGGGCGTTCGGTTTCGGTACCGTCAAAAATGCCGTCTGAAACGCTGTGCTTCAGACGGCATTTTTTATTTCAAACCCTTACAGGTAGAATTTTTCGATGACTTTCAGGTTGTCGTCTAATTTGTACACCAGCGGCTGACCGGTCGGGATTTCCAAGCTCATGATGTCTTCGTCGGAAATGCCCTCGATGTGTTTTGCCAGTGCGCGCAGGGAGTTGCCGTGCGCCGCTACCAAGACGCGTTTGCCGCTCAAAATCGCGGGGGCGATTTGGTCTTCCCAAAACGGTAATACGCGCTCCAGCGTTACTTTCAGGTTTTCGCCGTCGGGTACGACATCGGCAGGCAGATGGGCATAGCGGCGGTCTTTGTGTGCGGAAAACTCATCGTCTTTGTCCAAAAGCGGCGGCAGGTTGTCGTAGCTGCGCCGCCAGATGCGGACTTGCTCGTCGCCGTATTTTTCGGCGGTTTGTTTTTTGTCCAAACCTTGCAGTTGGCCGTAGTGGCGTTCGTTCAGCCGCCATGTTTTGATTTGCGGTACGAACAGTTGGTCGGATTCTTCCAAAACGATGTTGCAGGTCTTAATCGCGCGGGTCAGGACGGATGTGAAGGCGATGTCGAACTCATAGCCGTTTTCTTTCAGTTTTTTACCGGCGGCGGCAGCCTCGGCAAGCCCCTGCTCGCTCAGCTTCACGTCGCGCCAGCCTGTAAACAGGTTTTTCGCGTTCCATTCGCTTTGTCCGTGGCGGATAAATACCAGTTCCATATCGTCTCCAATGTGTGAAAGTGGGAAAACGGTATTTATAACATATTTTCACATTTCCCGTATTTTGATTCAGATTTAGACACGGTGCCCACTATGGTTTGCCGTTTTGATTTACAATAATGTCCTTTGCTTTACATTCCGCATACACAATGAATACGCAACCGCACGCTTCCCATACCGATTCCAATACGCTGATCCTCGGTCAATACGCTGAACGCGCCTATCTCGAATACGCCATGAGCGTGGTCAAAGGCCGCGCGCTGCCTGAAGTTTCAGACGGCCAGAAGCCTGTGCAACGGCGTATTTTGTTTGCGATGCGCGATATGGGTCTGACGGCGGGCGCGAAGCCGGTGAAATCGGCGCGCGTGGTCGGCGAGATTTTGGGTAAATACCACCCTCACGGCGACAGTTCTGCCTATGAGGCGATGGTTCGCATGGCGCAGGATTTTACCTTGCGCTATCCCTTAATCGACGGCATCGGCAACTTCGGTTCACGCGACGGCGACGGGGCGGCGGCGATGCGTTACACCGAAGCGCGGCTGACGCCGATTGCGGAATTGCTGTTGTCCGAAATCAATCAGGGGACGGTGGATTTTGTGCCGAACTACGACGGCGCGTTTGACGAGCCTGTACACCTGCCAGCACGTCTGCCTATGGTCTTGCTCAACGGCGCGTCAGGCATCGCGGTGGGCATGGCGACCGAAATTCCGTCGCACAATTTGAACGAAGTCACGCAGGCGGCGATTGCGTTGTTGAAAAAACCGACGCTGGAGACCGCCGACCTGATGCAGTACATCCCCGCGCCCGATTTTGCCGGCGGCGGTCAAATCATCACGCCGACGGACGAATTGCGCCGCATTTACGAAACCGGCAAAGGCAGCGTGCGCGTGCGTGCGCGTTACGAAATCGAGAAGCTGGCGCGCGGACAGTGGCGCGTCATCGTAACCGAGCTGCCGCCGAACACCAATTCCGCCAAAATCCTTGCCGAAATCGAAGAACAAACCAACCCGAAACCGAAAGCGGGTAAAAAGCAGCTCAACCAAGACCAGCTTAATACCAAAAAGCTGATGCTGGATTTAATTGACCGCGTGCGCGACGAGTCAGACGGCGAACATCCCGTGCGTCTGGTGTTCGAGCCAAAATCCAGCCGCATCGATACCGATACCTTCATCAACACGCTGATGGCGCAAACTTCGCTGGAAGGCAATGTGTCCATGAACTTGGTGATGATGGGTTTGGACAACCGCTCCGCGCAGAAAAACCTGAAAACGATTTTGCAGGAATGGCTGGATTTCCGCGTCGTTACCGTAACACGTCGTCTGAAATTCCGTTTGAACCAAGTGGAAAAACGGCTGCACATCCTCGAAGGCCGTCTGAAAGTCTTTTTGCACATTGACGAAGTGATTAAAGTCATCCGCGAATCGGACGACCCGAAAGCCGATTTGATGGCGGCGTTCGGGCTGACCGAAATCCAAGCCGAAGACATTTTGGAAATCCGCCTGCGCCAGTTGGCACGTTTGGAAGGTTTCAAACTCGAAAAAGAATTGAACGAATTGCGCGAAGAACAAGGCCGTCTGAACATCCTTTTGGGCGACGAAAACGAAAAACGCAAGCTGATTATCAAAGAGATGCAGGCGGACATGAAGCAGTTTGGCGATGCGCGCCGCACGCTGGTGGAAGAAGCCGGACGCGCCGTGCTGACACAAACCACCGCCGACGAACCCATCACGCTGATTCTGTCGGAAAAAGGCTGGATACGCAGCCGTGCCGGACACAACCTCGATTTGAGCCAAACCGCGTTCAAAGAAGGCGACCGCCTCAAACAAACCCTTGAAGGCAGAACGGTTTTACCCGTCGTCATTCTCGATTCATTGGGCAGAACCTACACGCTCGATGCCGCCGAAATCCCCGGCGGACGCGGCGACGGCGTGCCGGTTTCATCCTTAATCGAGCTGCAAAACGGCGCGAAACCCGTTGCGATGTTGACAGGATTGCCGGAACAACATTATTTATTATCAAGCAGCGGCGGCTACGGCTTCATCGCCAAGCTGGGCGACATGGTCGGGCGCGTGAAAGCGGGTAAAGTGGTCATGACCGTGGACAGTGGCGAAACCGTTTTGCCGCCGGTTGCGGTTTATGCCTCCTCGCTCATCAACCCCGACTGCAAAATCATTGCCGCCACCAATCAAAACCGCGCCCTCGCCTTCCCCATCGGCGAATTGAAAATTATGGCGAAAGGCAAAGGACTGCAAATCATCGGATTAAACGCCGGCGAATCGATGACGCATACCGCCGTTTCTTCCGAGCCGGAAATCCTGATTGAAAGCGAAGGCAGGCGCGGCGCGGCGCACAAAGACCGCCTCCCCGTCGCCCTGATTGAGGCAAAACGCGGCAAAAAAGGCAGACTGTTGCCCATATCGGGCAGCCTGAAACAGCTTTCTTCCCCGAAATAAACCCGATTCTGCACATATTATGGTAATTTCCAATGCCCGCGAACTTGAGAAACTCAAAGACCGGATTCCCAATCTGATCAACATCGCCCGCATCCCCATCGTCCTCCCCCTACTGATTATGCATATCTTCGGGTTGGAGGTCAGCGGGCATGAAAACCTGCACGCCTCATGGACGGCATGGGCGTTTTACTTGTCGCTTGCCATTGCCTGCTGGCTGATTTTCTTTTCCACCCTCAACCCGCAATGGCAATGGCAGGCTTTGAGAATACCGAGTTTCAGCGCCGTGGCCGACATCACGATGATCGGCGTGCTGACCTACCTGTTCGGCGGCATCGATTCGGGGTTCGGCATCCTGATCCTGCCCTTCGTGGGCAGCTCCTGCCTACTCAGTTACGGGCGTTATCCCCTGCTCTATGCCAGCTATGCATCCATCCTGCTGATATTCAACGCCCTTGCAGACAGCAATATCAATATGTATCCGCTGATTCTGGATGCAAAAACCGTCACCAACACCTTCGTCCTCGTAGCCGGCTCCTATTTCGTCGCTATGATTGCCTCGCTGTCGGTCAGATACATCGACCGTGCCGGCAAACTTGCCCATGAAAACCACGTCGCCTACCGCCGCATCAGGGGCTTGAACCAAATCGTGCTCAACCGCGTTCAGGAAGCGGTCGTCGTCATCAACGTCGAGCATCAGACCATACTGTTCAATAAAAAGGCAAAAGATCTGCTCCCCATGCTTGAAATCGGACAGCATACCGCCCTGTTCGACCCTATTACCGTTTTATGGGACAAGGCCTCTTCGCGTACTTTCGAACGCAATATCGACACGCCCGCCCTGACCGCCCGCATCCGCGCCGTGCCGATGAACAAAGAGCAGAACAAGCTGCTCATCCTCTACATCCGCCCGCAAAGCGAAATTCAGGCAGAAGCTCTGTCCGTCAAACTTGCCGCACTCGGACAACTGACCGCAAACCTCGCCCACGAAATCCGCAACCCCATGTCCGCCATCCGCCATGCGAACGACCTGTTGCGCGAAAATGCAGAGGAAGAAGAAACCGACCCATTCAAGGTCAAACTTTGCGAAATCATCGACGGCAACGTCCGCCGTATCGACAAAATGCTCGAAGACATCTCCTCGCTCAACAAACGCAACAAAACCGAACGCGAAGCCATCGACCTGATGCAGTTTTGGATAGGCTTCAAACAGGAATTCCTGCTCAACAATCCCGATGCCGTCGGCTGCATCCGCTTGGATATGCAGGGCAATCACCTGACTGCCTATTTCGATTCCGCCCACTTGAGGCAAATTATGTGGAACCTGTGCAACAACGCATGGCGGCACAGCAGCAAACGTAACGGCTCGATTTCCGTCACCATCCGCCCCGCGCAAAAAAACACCATCAGCATCCTGTTTGCCGACGACGGCGGCGGCGTTCCGCCCGAAGTGCAGGAGCACTTGTTCGAACCCTTTTACACCACAGCAAAAAACGGAACCGGCTTGGGACTGTATGTCGCCCGCGAACTGGCACACGCCAACTTCGGCGATTTGACCTACCTGCCCGAAGCCAAATGTTTCGAACTCGCATTACCGGAAAAAAGCAATGACTGAACTGCAACATCCCGTTCTCGTCGTCGATGACGAAACCGATATTCTCGACCTGATGGAAATGACCCTGATGAAAATGGGGCTGCGCGTCCATACCGCGTCAGGCGTTACCGAAGCAAAAAACAAGCTCGACAGCCAACGCTATTCGCTCGTCCTGACCGATATGCGTATGCCGGACGGCTCGGGGCTGGAAGTCGTCCAACACATCAACAGCCGCCTGCTCGATACGCCGGTTGCCGTCATCACCGCCTTCGGCAATGCCGATCAGGCACAGGAAGCGTTGCGTTGCGGCGCGTTCGACTACATCCAAAAACCCATCACCCTCGCCCGGCTGCGTTCCCTCGTCAAATCGGCAATTTCCGTTTCCGAAAACCAAAACAAAATCGCCGAACCGCCTGTTCAGACGGCATCCCCCGTTTCTTCCCCCATGCCGTCTGAAGCCCCGAAACCTACAAACGCGATACCGACGGCACCGCCCGTTTCCGCCGCCCTTCCCTATGCGGAACCCGATATGCCCCGTCTGCTCGGCAGCTCTCCGCAGATGGTCGAAGTCCGCCACCTCATCCGCCGCCTCGCGCCCGGCAACGTACCCGTCTATATTTCCGGTGAGTCCGGTACAGGTAAAGAACAAGCGGCGCGCACCATACACGAACTGTCCGACCGCGCGGACAAACCCTTTGTCGCCGTCAACTGTGGCGCGATTCCCGAAAACCTGATGGAAAGCGAATTTTTCGGCTACCGCAAAGGCAGCTTTACCGGTGCCGACAAAGACCATGCCGGTTTCTTCCGCCATGCCGACGGCGGTACGCTCTTCCTCGACGAAGTGGCCGACCTGCCCCTTTCCATGCAGGTCAAACTCTTACGCGCGATTCAAGAAAAAGCCGTGCGCCGTATCGGCGACGCGACCGAGCAGCCCGTCGATGTCCGCATCGTCTGCGCCACCCACAAAAACCTCGAAGCCCTTGTCGAAAGCGGCGCATTCCGCCAAGACCTGTATTACCGTCTCAATGTCGTCAGCCTCAATATGCCGTCCCTGCGTGAAATGCGCGAAAATTTGAAGCTGCCCACCCCCTACCTCCTGTACAAACACAGCCACAACAACCGGCCCTACACACTCTCCCCCGCCGCGCAACAGATGCTCCTGAATTACAGTTATCCGGGCAATTTCCGCGAACTCGAAAACATCCTCGAACGCGCCGTCGCCCTGTGCGTCGGACATACCGTGCAAATCGACGACCTGCAAATCCAAGATGTGCGCCACAAACCCGTCCGGACGGAAACCGCCGTCCCCGTTGCCGATACCTTGCCGTCTGAAACAGCCGCCGCACCGTCCCGCCTTCTCCCGTTCGACCCCGATACCATGCAGATACAGGACTATCTCGACAAAATCGAACGCGACATCATCGAACAAACCCTCAAACAAACCGAAGGCAACCGCACGCAGGCCGCCAAACGCTTGGGCATCAGCTTCCGTTCCATGCGCTACCGTATGGAACGCCTCAACATCGGCTGACGGCAAAACGGCATCCGCACCATCTCCGCCCACCCGAAAAAATGCCGTCTGAAACGGCACGGGAAAGCGGGTCCCGCCCCTTGCTTCCGAACAAACAAAACTGCCATGACCGACATCCTTATTGACAACACCGCCACCGAAACCGTCCGCACCCTGATACGGGCATTCCCCCTTGTGCCCGTTTCCCAACCGCCCAAACAAGGCAGTTACCTCCTTGCCGAACACGATACCGTCAGCCTCAGGCTTGTCGGGGAAAAAAGCAGCGTCATCGTCGACTTTGCCTCGGGAGCCGCACAATACCGGCGCACAAAAGGCGGAGGCGAACTCATCGCCAAAGCCGTCAACCATACCGCGCACCCCACCGTATGGGATGCAACCGCAGGATTGGGGCGTGACAGCTTCGTCCTCGCCTCGCTCGGACTGTCCGTTACCGCCTTCGAGCAGCATCCCGCCGTCGCCTGCCTGCTTTCAGACGGCATCCGCCGCGCCCTCCTCAATCCCGAAACGCAAGACACCGCCGCCCGCATCAACCTCCATTTCGGCAACGCCGCCGAACAGATGCCCGCACTTGTTCAAACACAAGGCAAACCCGACATCGTCTATCTCGACCCCATGTATCCCGAACGCCGCAAAAGTGCCGCCGTCAAAAAAGAAATGGCCTACTTCCACCGGCTCGTCGGCGAGGCGCAAGATGAGGCCGTCCTTCTCCATACCGCCCGACAGACTGCAAAAAAACGCGTCGTCGTCAAACGCCCGCGCCTGGGAGAACACCTTGCCGGACAAGCTCCTGCCTACCAATACACCGGCAAAAGCACCCGCTTCGACGTTTACCTGCCCTACGGGACGGACAAGGGATAACGCCCATAAAACAAGACACCGAAAAATTTGCCGTTCTTATGCAAACGAGAAACCGGTTTTTGCGTTTCGACTGTTTTGGATAAGTCATCACACCTTAAAGTTTGTCATTCCCACGGAAGTGGGAATCCGATTCGTTCAGTTTTATAGTGGTTTAAATTTAAACCAGTACAGCGTTGCCTCGCCTTATCGTACTGCTTGTACTGTCTGCGGCTTCGTCGCCTTGTCCTGATTTAAATTTAAACCACTACAGTTGTTTTCGAGTTTCAGGCAACTTCCAAACCGTCATTCCCACGGAAGTGGGAATCTAGAAATGAAAAGCAACAGGAATTTATCGTAAATGACCGAAACCGAACGGACTAGATTCCCGCCTGCGCGGGAATGACGAGATTTTAGATTGCGAGAATTTATCCGCTCCTCCGTCATTCCCACGGAAGTGGGAATCTAGAAATGAAAGGCAACAGGAATTTGTCGGAAATGACCGAAACCGAACGGACTAGATTCCCGCCTGCGCGGGAATGACGGGGCGGGAGGATGCCGTCTAAAATTCCGTCATTCCCGTGAAAACGGGAATCTAGAACTTCTGATTTTTCAGACGACTTTTGAACATTACCGCTACCCAATGATCTGGATTCCCGCCTGCGCGGGAATGACGCGGTCTCAGGTTGCTGTTTTTAAGTTGCTGTTTCGGGTTGCTGTTTTTTTATGGAAATGACGAAGTTTTAGATTGCGAGAATTTATCCGCTCCTCCGTCATTCCCGCGAAAGTGGGAATCTAGAAATGAAAGGCAACAGGAATTTGTCGGAAATGACCGAAACCGAACGGACTAGATTCCCGCCTGCGCGGGAATGACGAGGTGGGAGGATGCCGTCTGAAATTCCGTCATTCCCGTGAAAACGGGAATCTAGAACTTCTGATTTTTCAGACGACTTTTGAACATTGCCGCTACCCAATGATCTGGATTCCCGCCTACGCGGGAATGACGATGTAAAATTATCCGGGATTCAAAAAGACAGGCTTTCGCGTCCATGGGAATGACTGCGGAAAGATGATTTTTATAGTGGATTAACAAAAATCAGGACAAGGCGACGAAGCCGCAGACAGTACAAATAGTACGGAACCGATTCACTTGGTGCTTCAGCACCTTAGAGAATCGTTCTCTTTGAGCTAAGGCGAGGCAACGCCGTACTGGTTTTTGTTAATCCACTATATTTTGTCATAAAAATCCGCACCTTAATCAGTTGGCGGTTAAATCAAACTTTTAGGGTGCAGATTACTTTTTATGATTTCAGACGGCATTTTGACAGGCGGCAAACCTATTTCGGCAATACCAAAAACTTAATCAATAACTCTTTGAACACAAAACCGAACACGCCCAAGCCCAAGACCAAAAACAAAATGGCGATGCCGAATTTGCCCGCTTTAGACTCCTTGCCCAAATTCCAAACGATAAAACCTAAAAAAATAATCAAGCCGGTCAGACAGATTTTCAACGCCCAATCGGCAAAAACTGCTTCATCCATATTTTTTCCTATTGTTGATGTGTATGCCATACGCGATAAGGGTTTCAGACGGCATCTGCTGTCCAATGCCGTCTGAAACACACAATCAGCGCGCGAGTGCCTGTTTCAAATCGTCAATCAAATCGCCAACATATTCCAAACCGACCGACAGGCGCACCAATCCGGGGCGGATACCGGCGGCGAGTTTTTCTTCGGGCTGCATCCTGCCGTGCGTGGTTGTCCACGGATGGGTGATGGTCGAGCGCACGTCGCCGAGGTTGGCGGTACGGGAAAAGAGTTCCACGCCGTCCACAACTTTCCACGCCGCTTCTTGNTCGACAACTTCAAAGCCGATGACGATGCCGCCGCCGTTTTGCTGTTTGCGGATAAGCGCCGCCTGCGGATGGTCGGACAATCCGGTGTAGTACACGGCTTGAACCTGCGGCTGCGCTTGCAGCCATTGCGCGATTTTCAGGGCGTTGTCGAACTGTTTTTCCATACGCAGCGACAGGGTTTCCACGCCGCTCAACAACTGCCACGCATTAAACGGCGACATTGCCAGCCCGCAAGAGTTGCAATACATGGCGACCTGTGCCATCAGTTCTTCCGAACCCGCCAACACGCCGCCCATCACGCGTCCGTGTCCGTCTATGGCTTTGGTTGCGGAGGAAACGGAAATATCCGCACCGTGTTTCAAAGGCTGAGAGCCGACTGGAGACAAGAGGCTGTTGTCCACCACCAAGAGCGCGCCGATGCCGTGCGCCAATTCCGCCAAGGCTTCCAGGTCGGCTACTTCGCCCAAGGGGTTGGACGGCGTTTCCAAAAACAGTAGTTTGGTGTTGGCTTTGACGGCGGCTTTCCATTCGTTTATATCGGTCGGCGACACGTGGCTCACTTCGATGCCGAATTTGGTAACGATGTTATTGATAAAGCCGACGGTCGTGCCGAACAGGCTGCGGCTGGAAACCACGTGGTCGCCCGCCTGCAGGAAGGTGAAAAACGCCGCCTGAATCGCGGACATACCCGTCGAAGTGGCGACCGCGCGTTCCGCACCTTCCAAAGCGGCGATGCGTTTTTCAAAGGCGGCTGTGGTCGGGTTGGCGGTACGGGTATAAGTGAACCCTTTGATTTTTTTTGAAAACAAATCGGCAGCGTGTTGGGCGTTGTCCCACATGAAGCTGCTGGTCAGAAACAAGGCCTGATTGTGTTCGCGGTATCCGGTTTGTTCTTTGCCGCCGCGTATGGCGAGCGTCTGCGGGTGGAGTTTTTTGCTCATCGGTAATTCCTCGGTTTTGTCCGTTCGGCAACGGGGCGTGCGCCCGTTGTTTAATTTATTAATATTTTGCGCCTGTTCCATAAGGCTTTCAAGTCGGATGAGAATGCAAATGCCGTCTGAAACGGCTTTCAGACGGCATGGCAATCAGCGTTTGTATTTTAATTCGTACTTGATGTCGTTGAGGATTTTGCGGACATCGTGTTCCAACACGTCTTCGACTACCGCACCCGCCTGCTCGTGCAGCATTTGCTGGAGCTGATAAGTAAAGAGCGCCATCTGCTTTTGCACCGCCGTTCGGATGATGCCGTTGACGGTATCGGTCAAATGTGGGCGCAGGCGNTTGATCAGCCGCTCGGTCAGCTCCTGTTCGGACAGGCAGAACACTTCGCGCCGGTTGACGGCTTTCGGATTCAGAATATTGATTTGGACGGGCATCAATGTTTCTTCCTCATCGTTTTCCCCGTTTTCCGAAACCGCCTGCTCCTTCATGCCGGACTCTGCCTCGTCGGCGTTTTCCCCGCCCTCAATCTGTGCGGTTTCAAATTCGACACTGTCTTTTTTTGCATTGAACCAGATTTTCCGCTGCGATTCGATGTGTTTTTCCGAAACCGACATTTGCAGGGAAGCCTGTGCATTGAGCCAGTTTTCCTGAAGCATGACCATCGGGTCGGTTTCGACTTCTTCTCCGCAATCGGCAACGGTGCTGTTGTGTTCCTCCTGCCATTTCTTCAGATAAGCCTTTAACACACGATCTCGGTTTGCATCGTCCAATTTCGGTATCGGCTCTTCCTTTCCGACTTCAGAGGGTTTGGTCAGCGGCGCATAGGCAGGCGCGGTATTCATACGGCGCGTCTGACGCAGGTTTTCCAGGCGTTTTTCCCAATTCGGCTCTTTATCCTGATTGTTTGTATCCATTTTTTCGGCTTCCGGTTCTTGTAGTGGATTAAATTTAAATCAGGACAAGGCGACGAAGCCGCAGACAGTACAGATAGTACGGCAAGGCGAGGCAACGCTGTACTGGTTTAAATTTAATCCACTATAATCTTTGCAGGCGGGCAAACCCGCGCCCAAAGCGCAGTTTGATATAATGGCGCATTTTAACAGATTCGCGAGGATACATCATGGGCAGCATCGAACAGCGTTTGGAATATCTGGAAGAAGCAAACGATGTGCTGCGTATGCAGAACCACGTCCTGTCCACCGCCTTCAAAGCCCTGATCCGCGCCCTTCCCGCAGACACCGCCGAAATCGCGGTCGAGTCGATTCAGCTTGCTTTTGAGGACGCCTTGGCAGAATTGAGCTATGAGGACAGCCCGCATACGGATTTGTTCCACGACGTTACTTATGCGTTTTTCCGTGAAAAAGAACATTAATTTTGTGTTAAACTGATTTTTTAGGCTTTTTGATTACCGAAAGGAATATTGATGAATATGAAAAAATGGATTGCCGCCGCCCTTGCCTGTTCCGCACTCGCGCTGTCTGCCTGCGGTGGTCAGGGCAAAGATGCCGCCGCGCCTGCCGCCAACCCCGACAAAGTGTACCGCGTGGCTTCCAACGCCGAGTTTGCCCCTTTTGAATCTTTAGACTCGAAAGGCAATGTCGAAGGTTTCGATGTGGATTTGATGAACGCAATGGCGAAGGCGGGCAATTTTAAAATCGAATTCAAACACCAGCCGTGGGACAGCCTTTTCCCCGCCTTGAACAACGGCGATGCGGACGTTGTGATGTCGGGCGTAACCATTACCGACGACCGCAAACAGTCTATGGACTTCAGCGACCCATATTTTGAAATCACCCAAGTCGTCCTCGTTCCGAAAGGCAAAAAAGTATCTTCTTCCGACGATTTGAAAAAGATGAACAAAGTCGGCGTGGTTACCGGCTACACAGGCGATTTCTCCGTATCCAAACTCTTGGGCAGCGACAATCCGAAAATCGCGCGCTTTGAAAGCGTTCCCCTGATTATCAAAGAATTGGAAAACGGCGGCTTGGATTCCGTAGTCAGCGACAGCGCGGTCATTGCCAATTATGTGAAAAACAACCCGGCCAAAGGGATGGACTTCGTTACCCTGCCCGACTTTACCACCGAACACTACGGCATCGCGGTACGCAAAGGCGACGAAGCGACCGTCAAAATGCTGAACGATGCGTTGAAAAAAGTACGTGAAAGCGGCGAATACGACAAAATCTACGCCAAATATTTTGCAAAAGAAGACGAACAGGCCGCAAAATAAGCCCCGTCTAAACAAAATGCCGTCTGAAACCGTTTCAGACGGCATTTCTCATAAGAAACAGAGAGCGCACCGATTTCAAATAAAACCGCATATACCATCCTCTGAATAAGGTTCATTCATATCTTTCCCAACCATGCCGTCTGAAAACACGAAATAAGATATACGGGCAACTTTGCTCATCCGACAAACTATTGTAGACTACGCCCAATAGCTTGGAAGTTCCCGTAAAATAACGCTGCCGGTACTGAAAATCAAATTTGGGGCAAGCCCGTAATAAAACCTGCCTTCTACTGTTTCGCCATGTCGGCAAAGTTTAAGCCGTAAATCACAGGCTTGAAACCGGCATTGCGGCAGGTCATTAAAATCAGAATATTATCATTTTTACATTGCCTTACCAGATAACTACCAGCACGATTACATTTCAAATGAACAATCCACGCCATACGTTTTAAAACAACAGCCAAACCACCTGCTACCATAACTTTGAAAAGGAACACAATCATGACCGTCATCAAGCAAGAAGACTTTATCCAAAGCATTTGCGATGCCTTCCAATTCATCAGCTACTACCATCCGAAAGACTACATCGACGCGCTTTATAAGGCGTGGCAGAAGGAAGAAAATCCTGCCGCCAAAGACGCGATGACGCAGATTTTGGTCAACAGCCGTATGTGTGCGGAAAACAACCGCCCCATCTGCCAAGATACCGGTATCGCGACCGTCTTCCTCAAAGTCGGCATGAACGTCCAATGGGATGCGGACATGAGCGTGGAAGAAATGGTTAACGAAGGCGTACGCCGCGCCTACACTTGGGAAGGCAATACGCTGCGCGCCTCCGTCCTCGCCGACCCCGCGGGCAAACGCCAAAACACCAAAGACAACACCCCTGCCGTCATTCATATGAGCATCGTGCCGGGCGACAAAGTCGAAGTAACCTGCGCGGCAAAAGGCGGCGGCTCTGAAAACAAATCCAAACTCGCCATGCTCAATCCTTCCGACAACATCGTCGATTGGGTATTGAAAACCATCCCAACCATGGGCGCAGGCTGGTGTCCTCCCGGCATCTTGGGCATCGGCATCGGCGGCACGCCTGAAAAAGCCGTGTTGATGGCGAAAGAATCCCTGATGAGCCACATCGACATTCAAGAGCTGCAGGAAAAAGCAGCGTCCGGCGCAGAATTGTCCACCACCGAAGCCCTGCGCCTCGAACTCTTTGAAAAAGTCAACGCGCTGGGCATCGGCGCACAAGGCTTGGGCGGTCTGACCACCGTGTTGGATGTCAAAATCCTCGATTACCCGACCCATGCCGCTTCCAAACCGATTGCCATGATTCCCAACTGTGCCGCCACCCGCCACGTAGAGTTCGAATTAGACGGCTCAGGCCCTGTCGAACTGACCCCGCCGCGCGTTGAAGACTGGCCCGATCTGACTTACAGCCCCGACAACGGCAAACGCATCGATGTCGATAAGCTGACCAAAGAAGAAGTCGCCAGCTGGAAAACCGGCGACGTATTGCTGCTGAACGGCAAAATCCTCACCGGCCGCGATGCCGCACACAAACGCCTCGTCGATATGCTCAACAACGGCGAAGAATTGCCCGTCGATTTCACCAACCGCCTGATTTACTACGTCGGCCCCGTCGATCCGGTCGGCGATGAAGTCGTCGGCCCGGCAGGTCCGACCACCGCCACCCGCATGGACAAATTCACCCGCCAAATGCTCGAACAAACCGGCCTCTTGGGCATGATCGGTAAATCCGAGCGCGGTGCGGCCACCTGTGAAGCCATCGCCGACAACAAAGCCGTGTACCTCATGGCGGTCGGCGGCGCGGCATACCTCGTGGCAAAAGCCATCAAATCTTCCAAAGTCTTGGCGTTCCCCGAATTGGGTATGGAAGCCATTTACGAATTTGAAGTCAAAGACATGCCCGTAACCGTCGCCGTGGACAGCAAAGGCGAATCCATCCACGCCACCGCCCCGCGCAAATGGCAGGCGAAAATCGGCATCATCCCCGTCGAATCTTGAGGCGCAATGCCGTCTGAACGCAAAATCTGCCTTCAGACGGCATTTCCGCCCCCGGTTGCGGTACAATCCCCCATTTCATCACTCGGCGACCCATACCGTGAAAATCCTCATTTTAGGCAACGGGCAGGTAGGTTCTACCGTCGCACAAAACCTTGCCGCCATACCCAACAACGACGTAACCGTTATCGACATCGACGAAAAAGCATTGCAGGAAACAGGCAGCCGCCTCGATGTCCAAACCGTTTTCGGCAACGGCGCATCCCCCTTCACATTAGGACGCGCTGGTGCGGAAGATGCCGACTTGCTGCTCGCGCTCTCCCGCAGCGACGAAACCAACATCGTCGCCTGCAAAGTTGCCGCCGACCTGTTCAACATCCCCGGCCGCATCGCGCGCGTCCGTTCCAGCGAATACCTCGAATACCTCAGCCCCAAGCTCGAAAACAACGAAAACGGCAGCCTTTCCATATTCGGCATAACCGAAACCATCAGCCCCGAACAGCTCGTTACCGAACAGCTTGCCGGTCTGATAGACTGCCCGGGCGCATTGCAGGTTTTACGTTTTGCAGACGACCGCGTGCGGATGTTCATCATACAGGCGCGGCGCGGCGGGCTGCTCGTCACCCGCGAAATTGCCGACATCGCCCAAGATTTGCCCGACGGGGCCGACTGCCAAATCTGCGCCGTTTACCGCAACAACCGCCTCATCGTCCCCGCGCCGCAAACCGTCATCATCGAAGGCGACGAAATCCTGTTTGCCGCCGCCGCCGAAAACATCGGGGCGGTCATACCCGAATTGCGCCCCAAAGAAACCAGCCCCCGCCGCATCATGATTGCCGGCGGCGGCAACATCGGCTACCGCCTCGCCAAGCAGCTCGAACACGCATACAACGTCAAAATCATCGAATGCCGGCCGCGCCGTGCCGAATGGATAGCCGAAAACCTCGACAACACCCTCGTCCTGCAAGGTTCGGCAACCGACGAAACCCTGCTCGACAACGAATACATCGACGAAATCGACGTATTCTGCGCCCTGACCAACGACGACGAAAGCAACATTATGTCCGCCCTTTTGGCGAAAAACCTCGGCGCGAAGCGCGTTATCGGCATCGTCAACCGCTCAAGCTACGTCGATTTGCTCGAAGGCAACAAAATCGACATCGTCGTCTCCCCCCACCTCATCACCATCGGCTCGATACTCGCCCACATCCGGCGCGGCGACATCGTTGCCGTCCACCCCATCCGGCGCGGCACGGCGGAAGCCATCGAAGTCATCGCGCACGGCGACAAAAAAACTTCCGCCATCATCGGCAGGCGCATCAGCGGCATCAAATGGCCCGAAGGCTGCCACATTGCCGCCGTCGTCCGCGCCGAAACCGGCGAAACCATTATGGGCCACCATACCGAAACCGTCATCCAAGACGGCGACCACATCATCTTTTTCGTCTCGCGCCGGCGCATCCTGAACGAACTGGAAAAACTCATCCAAGTCAAAATGGGCTTTTTCGGATAAACCGCCCCATTCCGGACACATTGCCGCCGCATCGTGATGCCCCATCCCCCGTTTGCCGTCATTCCCGCGTAGGCGGGAATCCAGACCATTGGATAGCGGCAATATTTAAAGATTATCTGAAAGTTTGAGGTTCTAGATTCCCGTTTTCACGGGAATGACGAAAAGTTGCAAGAATGACGGAGTTTCAGACGGCATCAAATGCCTTGTCGGGCTTCAGACGGCATCGTCCACCCTCCACCGTCATTCCCGCGCAAGCGGGAATCCGGTCTGTTCGGTTTCAGTTGTTTTTGGGTTTCGGGTAATTTCCAAATCGTCATTCCCGCGCAGGCGGGAATCCAGACCTTGGGATAGCGGCAATATTCAAAGGTTAGCTGAAGCTTTAGAGATTCTAGATTCCCGCTTTCGCGGGAATGACGAAAAGTTGCAGGAATGATGGAAAGCTATGGAAATAACGAAGGGTTAAAGTAATCACGGGATGGTGTTCGCGGGAATATAAATTTAAATAATTCAAAAGGGTATCATATGCAGCCTGCGGTTTATATTTTAGCAAACCAACGTAATGGCACGTTATACATTGGCGTTACATCTGATTTGGTGCAACGTATTTACCAACATAGGGAGCATTTGATTGAGGGATTTACATCACGGTACAACGTTACTATGCTGGTTTGGTATGAACTGCATCCTACGATGGAGAGTGCAATTACTCGGGAAAAACAGTTGAAGAAATGGAACAGGGCTTGGAAATTGCAACTGATTGAAGAAAATAATGTTTCTTGGCGGGATTTATGGTTTGATATTATTTAGCCCGTCATTCCCGCGCAGGCGGGAATCCAGACCATTGGATAGCGGCAATATTTAAAGATTATCTGAAAGTTTGAGATTCTAGATTCCCGCTTTCGCGGGAATGACGAAGAGTGGCGGGAATAACGGAGTTTCAGACGGCATCGTCCCCCACCGTCATTCCCGCGCAGGCGGGAATCCGGCCCTTGGGATAGCGGCAATATTCAAAGGTTGGCTGAAAATTTAGAGATTCTAGATTCCCGCTTTCGCGGGAATGACGAAGAGTGTGGAAATAACGAAAAGTCGTGATAACGGCGTGCGCGGATGCCGTCTGAAACTCCGTCCCCCGCCCCAACAAAAAAACCGACCCAATCAACAAATCCCCCCGACAAAAAAACAATCCGGAACGCGTCTGACCGTTCCGGATTGTTTTCAGGCGCATCCGCGCATCAGAACATACTGCGCACGCCCATATTGACCTGCCAATTCTGGCGCATCGTGTGCATCGAAGACCTTTGCGCCTCAAAATAAAACTGCCGTCCGTTTTCGGCATTGCGGTGTACCACGCCCAAGCCGTATTCCAACCAGCCGCCTCGGTGTTTGAATTCCTCCACGGCAGAGCCGTTGAACCTGTGGCGGATCGTGCCGATAAACTCGCGTTTGTACATCAGCTTGCCGTAGATGTTCAGCCTGCCGCCGTCCAAACCGTCCACGCCCGCCCGAAAGCCGAACCGCCCCATCAGGCTGCGGAAATTGTCCGTCTCGGTAGACAGCCCGTTTGACAGCGAAAAGCCGTAGCCTCGCGTAAACCAGTAGGACAACTGCGCTTCCGGCTGCCACCAATAGGTTTTGCCGCCGTCTTGTTTTTCCATCCGCCTGCCGACTTCGGCGGAAAGCATATAGGCATTCAGGCGCGCCTCGTTCGATTCGACCCGTTTGCCGACGTAATTGGTCAGCCCGTAGCTGCCCTTATATCGGGCGATGTTGGCGACCAAATCATAATAAGCCCTGCTTTCCCGGTTGAGCCAGGTGGAATAAACGCCTGCCGACCTGCCGTAGATTTTGCCGCTGCCGGCATAGTCTTCGGGGGTGTAGGACGATTGGAGGTGGCGGAGCATCAGCCCTTTGTAATGAATCCATTTGTCGCCGAACCCCGTCCTGTTGAAGCCGCCGGCAAAGCCCCAATAGCGGTTGCTGTACCTGCCTATCCTGTCATCGCTGCGGCTGCCGGTAAATTTTCCGCCGACGCGTTTGATCCAAACGTTGTTGTCTTTCTGCGGCGTTTCGTCGGCGTGGATTTCGCCCATACGCTGCACCAGCGTTTCATCGGAAATCGCGTTGGCAACCGCGTTCAACTGATACAGCGCCTCGCCGAAAAGGACGCTGCTGCCCGCGCCCGGCGTCAATGTGGACGGATAGAGGTAGAAATCGTTTTTGGCGTCGGGGGTAATCATAACCTCTTTAGATTCGCCCGACCCGCCCAAAGAGTAGCACCACCCTCCCTGTTCCGTACAACGGACATTCAATTTGTATGTCGCTTTATTGTCTTCTTGATTGCCCTTGTTTTCGACCAGTTTTAAAAATTCCTTACCGGTTGTTTCGGCAGTTGCATTGTCTTTATATTCGATGATGTGCGTCCCTTCGCTGCCTTTCCGAGTAACCAGCCGGTCCGATTCGCCTTTGACGATGTCGCCGTACATCGTCAAAACGCCCCCATCGCCCTTGAGCTTGCTCACAGACACTTTGACAAATTTATTGTTGTCGCTAAATTCGACCCGCGCGCCTTTCGACAAATCCAATTCTTTCAGCATCGAATCATTGGTCACCTTCCAGCGTGCGCCGTTGCTTATTTTGAGGTTGACGGTGTTGTTGGTTTTGTCGTCGATTGCGCTGTCTTTAATCCAACCGTTTTCATCGAAGAAATCTTCAGATCTTTTGATTTCTTCTTCGAGTACCGCAACCCTTTCTATGTCGTTTTCTTTTATATGTTCTATTTGCCTTTTTTTGCTCCGAATTTTGTTTTCTTGCTGTTTTACTTTTACTTCTAGTTCTTTTCTCTTTTTATTATTTTGGTTGTCATTTTCACCTAGTTCAGCCAATTCTTTATTTAGTTTATCCAATTCTTGATTGTATTTATCCAAATCTTGATTGAATCTATCCAAAGCTGCTTTTTTTTGGGGCAATCTTTTCTGCTTAGTATCCAGCTCTTTCTTTTTCTTTTCAATCGACTTTGTATCGGGGGTTAATTCATATCCGTCCGCATCCACGGTTAAGGCAAACATATCTTTCCCTTTGGCAAAGCTCCTTTTCCCGATATGGGCTTCCCCTTCAAAATAAGAGTCTTTGTTGGCGAGGTTCACGCTCACGCTGCCGCCGTTATAGGCGAAAATATCGCCTTTGATTTTGACAACCTTGTCTTCCCCACCGACAACCTCGACTTTGCTGTTTTTCCCGTCAATCGCAAACGCGCTGCCTATACTTTTGGGTCTGCCTTGCTCGTCATAAACCGGCGTTGCAACGATATCGACATTCCCACGGAAAATCGCTTCCATCTTAGAACCTTCCGGAATCTGCTTCTTATTGCCTAGTCTGCGGCTTGAATAGAAGCCAAAACCGTTTGCTTCCGCCTCTTCCTGTCCGTTCCTATCGATTTTAATGTTTACATCGCCCTTGAACTCCATCGTGGTGATGCTTGGAGAAGCGTTGTTGAGGTTGGTGCCGTAGTCACCATAGTGGTTGGCGGTAATGCCTTGTCCTATATTTTTTCCTGATTTGATGTTGATATTCAGCGTCGAGCCTTCTTCGGAAACAAGACGATATTCCCCCACTTTTTCACCATTATTAAGCAATGTAATACCTTCGACCCTGGGATTGGCATTCGGGTCCGCGTCTGCATTGATGGTATTGCGCCCTTTAAAGGTAAGCGTTGCCGGCGCCAAGCTTTCGGATTTTTGCGTATTGATTTTGTCATAAGACAAAATGCCGTAAGGCGCGTTATGGGCGGCTATGGTTACGTTTTCAAAAGTGATGTTGTTTTTACCCTCATAGCTTTGATCCGCCAACATCACCGCGCCGCCTCTATGTTTCCCTGATTGGAACTTCTCGGTTAATTCGTATGTATAACCGTTTGTATTTATATTTCTTTCAATCGATTTATTGTCAATCGTCGGCGGGGCATCGGCAGAACCGTCTGCCAATTTGCCTTTTATCGTAATGTTGTTCGTACCGCCGTTGGCGGCAATGATGAGGGAATTTAAGGGTTTGACTTCGGTTTCGCCATCGTAGGTGTAGTTGTTCTCTTGCCCTTTTTGTGCGAGGACGAGGGTGTAGTTGTCTTCTTTAACGATTGTTCCTTTATTTGCGTCCGCCCCTTGAGCGTGCATAGAAGCGGCCGCGAAGCCAAGTAAGATGCATTGAACTGTCTTCTTTTGTTTCATTAGTTTTCCATTTTGCGAGTATATAATTTTTATTATTATATGCTTAAATCATTG
>NZ_JBPBFH010000039.1:0-16140 GCF_050896295.1 Neisseria sp. SLRRB23 | reverse complement strand
CGAACGTGCGGCCGGGTATCTGGCCGGACAATACGACGACGGCCATACCGCGATTGACCCGACAACGGGGAAATTCAATCCCAACCTGTTACCCGAGCCCATCAAAGAAGAGATCAAAGCGCAGACCAGTGCGGTTGCTTCGGTGGTGGGTGCGGCCGGAGGCAGTCTGAACGGCACCAGCGGCACAAACACCAATGCCCTGTTCAATGCGCAAGTAGGGGGCGTGTTGGGGCAGAATGCGGTGGAGAATAACTATCTCAGCCCTGGCCTAACCATTCCTTTCGTTGATAAAGAGATTTCACCTGATCAAATAAAAAAATTTGGACAAGAGTTAGGAGAAAACTGTGGAAAAACAGGGAATAAAGCTAGTTGTGCTGCCACTTATGATAAGTGGAAAAATTTATCATACAAGCAAGGAGGATTAGATCCTAACGATACATCATGGGAAAATTTCGTAGCCCTAATGTACCAACAAGAAGTATTGCCCTTATGTAATGGTATAACGGTTTCCTTTGCGGATGTTTTTCGCATCTTGAGAACCTAAAACACGTACCAAATAATTTTTGTCTTTTATGTTTCTAGCATCTTGTTTTTTGATTTCAGTAACGCAGGTTGGGTTGTTACAAATATCTTCTGGAGGAAAGATGCCCATCATCATTTTGTTACCCAAAATATCATATTTTTGTGTATTGAACTGGTCGACAATTAAAGCATCGCCTTCTTGGGCTTTACCAATTAAATCAGCACATACTTTCGTTCTGGGATATCTGTTGCAAGTATCTTGTAATTTTTCCCGTTGATTTTTATCTAACAAAGTGAATGTGCGTTTTACCGCCTCACAAGCACTCTCGTTCCCTGTTTTACAATGGAGATTCATCCCATCTATGAATGCATTCATTTGCTGGGTATCCAATTGGTTATTCTCCACCGCATTCTGCCCCAGCACACCCCCCACCTGCGCATCAAACAACGCTCCGTTGCCGCTGTTCGTGCCGTTCAGGCTGCCTCCGGCCGCACCGACCACCGAAGCAAGCGCCCCGGTCTGCGCTTTAATTTCTTCTTTAATGTGTTCGGGCAGAAGGTTGGGATTGAATTTTCCGCTTATCGGGTCGATGGCAGTGCGGCCGTCGTCGTATTGTTTGGCCAGGTATTCGGCCGCACGTTCGGCGGCAACGGCAGCGCTGCCGCCGGCAAGCGGGTCGGTGCCGTTGGCGTAGGCCAAGGCGGCGCCGAGCATAAAGTGGCCGATTGCTTGGGCGGCTTCGTTTTTGTTTTCACCGTGGCCGAAGCGTTTGCCGATGGCGGCTGCAGCATACGGCGCCAACGTATTGGCGGCCAGCTGCAGATCACCCTGGCCGCCCAATGCGCCGGTAATCAGGGTTTCGGCGGCGGTAAGCGCACGGCTTTTGCTGCCGCCTATGCCCCAGCTTCGGGCTTCTTGGTAGGCTTGGGCGTAGGCGGGGGAATGGGCCAGCATCTCCTGCTGCCGTTGTGCGTCGCTTAGGCTGAGATAGTGTTCGTAGCTGCCGTCGTTTTGTTCTTTCAGACGGCCTTCGTGGGCGGCTTGTTGTTTTGCCTGCTCTTGTGCTGCGGTTTGGGCTTTGTTGCTGCTGTAGGTGGCAACGGCGCTGCTGCGGTCAGTATAGTGAGCCCAAATAAAAAATATACGGCGTTATCTCGCCTTGCCGTACTACTTGTACTGTCTGCGGCTCGCTGCCTTGTATCTTTTTTATTTTGACTCACTATAAATTTTCAGGCTGCCGGTTAAGGCAGCCTGAAAGCGGTAAAGCCGGGCTAATCGTGCTGGCATTGCTCGTAGATTTTGTTTTCGGGAAAAATATCGTTCCGCCACACATACCAGCCTTTTTTGCGCACACAGGCATCGGCTTCCCGGCCTCCGCCGGCAATAAAATTGTAGCCGCAGGAACGCATGTCATCGCGTTTTCTTTTATCCCTTAGCCCCATTTGCTTCAGCATTTCCCGCTGCTCTTCATCACTGGCCGTGGGCGGAGTATGAATTGCCGGATAGATGGTTCTTTCGTTGCACAATTTCCAGTCTAGGGCGGCATCAGGCGGTAGTCTGAACCCTTCAAAAGTGCAGCCGGCCACTAGGGCGGATAAGCTTAAGGCCAATACGGTTTTTATCATGGTTGTTTCTCCTGTTCGGTGGGTTGCGAATGGGGGTAGCCGTAAATGCGTTTGGTTTCAGGCATGATGCCGACATCTTCTTTTGTACGATAACCGTCTTTTACGCATTGTTTTCGGTCGATATCCCGCGTTTCAGGCTGCCTTTGCAGGCAGCCTGAAACGCGGAAAACAGCCTAGTCGTGCTGGCATTGTTCATAGATTTTGTTTTCGGGATAGATATCTTTGCCCGAACGGTACCAGCCTTTCTTGCGCACGCAGGCATCGGCTCTTGACGTACCGCCGCCAATCGGGTCATAGCCGCAGGAAAACATATCGTCGAGCTTTCGCTGTCCATACAGATTCATCTGCCGCAGCATTTCATCACGCTTGGCTCTGCTGGCTTCCGGTGGAGTTTTTTTAGCAGGATAAATTTTGTCTTCGTTGCACAGTTTCCACCTGGCCGACGCATCGGGCGGCACACGGAAGCCGCTGCCGACGTTCAGGCAGCCTGAAAGCAGGACGCAGAGCATAAGGGGCAGTATCGGTTTGTTCATTTGGGGTCTCCTGATTGGGGATGGTTGGGATTGGTGCGGTGCTTTTGTTCATGCCCGTTAGGCTTTCAGGCTGCCTTTGCAGGCAGCCTGAAACGCGGAAAGCAGCCTAGTCGTGCTGGCATTGTTCGTAGATTTTGTTTTCGGGAAAAATATCGTTCCGCCACACATACCAGCCTTTTTTGCGCACACAGGCATCGGCTTCCCGGCCTCCGCCCGCTATGGGGTTGTAGCCGCAGGCGTACATATCATCGTCTTTTCTTTTATCCCTTAGCCCCATTTGCCTTAACATTTCTCGCTGCCTTTCTATGCTCTCACCTGGGGGGATATGAATGTCAGGATAAATTTTCCTTTCGTTGCACAATTTCCAGTCTAGGGCGGCATCAGGCGGTAGTCTGAACCCTTCAAAAGTGCAGCCTGCCGCTAGGGTGGACAGACCTAAGGCCAATACGGTTGCGGTTTTCATCATGTTTACTTCTCCTGTTTGCTGGGTTGCGGATTAAGGTAGTCGTAGATACGCTTGGTTTTCGGCATCACGCCGATATCTTCTTTAGTACGGTAGCCGTCTTTCACACATTGTTTTCGGCCGGTATACCGTATTTCAGGCTGCCTTTGCAGGTAGCCTGAAATACGGAGAACAAGCCTAGTCGTGCTGGCACTGCTCGTAGATTTTATTTTCGGGATAGATATCTTTGCCCGAACGGTACCAGCCTTTCTTGCGCACGCAGGCATCTTGCTCACTGTCTCCGCCGCCAATCGGGTCATAGCCGCAGGAAAACATATCGTCGAGCTTTCGCTGATCGTACACATTCATCTGCCGGATCATTTCAGCTTGTTGTTCTTCAGGAGCATCCGGTAGGGTGCCTATGGCAGGATACAGCTTTTCTTTATTACACAGCTCCCACCAGCCCGACGCATCGGGCGGCACACGAAAGCCGCTGCCGATGTTCAGGCAGCCTGAAAGCAGGACGCAGAGCATAAGGGACGGTATCAGTTTGTTCATTTGGGGTCTCCTGATTGGGGATGATTGGGATTGGTACGGTGGTTTTGCTGTTCGAGCAAATCATAAACGCTGATACGGTGAATGGTATTAATATCATTTCCTTTTTCGCCTTTTCCTTTTGTCCGGTAACCGTCATCGACACATTGCTCTGTGCCGACACCCGTGCAGTTGTGGGAAGAGGATTTGCCAACAAAGATGTCCACAATCGTCCGTATCCAGCCTCTATTTTGGGTATTGGTATCGATGGTGGAACGATTACGCCCTACCCAAGTGCCGACGATATCGCGGGCGGCGATTTCTGTGCCGATAGAGCGGTTTTTATTGCTTTCGTTCCGCTCTAAGCCTTGCAGATGGCTGAGGCGGCGGTCTGATTTTTGCAAATTGGCGGCCGCGCCGAGCATATCGACATCCAAATTCGGATATTCGCCCGCTTTGTTTTCGTGTTCCAATTTGCGCATCAGATTGTATACCACCATGGTGCCGCGGCTGTGCGAGCCGAGATACAGACCTGCTTGGTTTTCCCGTGCATACCTGTTTACCAGTTTTTCCAGGCCCAAGGCGGAATTGCTTAATCCGGCAACATTGCCTTCTAGAAACTTATGATAGCCCGCCACCATCAGCTCGGACAGGAAATTGCCGGTTTGGGGATTGCTCAGGAAATGAACGTTTTTATATACCCGTTCATATTTTCCGGTTGCAGGATTTTGGCGTACGGCATAGAGCTGCGGCGCAAATTTGGCGGCATCTTGGGCATCATTGAAAATACCGTTGACCCCGACAATAACGGCACGGCGGGTTTGGCCGGTTTTTGGGTCGGTAAATTCGGCCGTCTGCAGGTTTTTGCGCTCTTGGTCTGACAGTTCTTCAAATTTGTAGATATTGCCGCCCATCTTTTGGTAGTCTGCCCAGTAGGTTTCAAATTTTTTATACTCTTTGGATGGTTTGAAGTCTTTTCTCATTTGTTCCTTTAATTCCTTATCTTTTATCGGTTTACCGTTTTCATCGGTTATAAATTTAAACAAGCGGTGTTCGGCAACGATTTCCGTCCGGTAGGCTTCGTCGGTAAAGGGCAGCAGGGTGTCGCGGATAAAGTCTTTGCTGACATCGCGGCGGCGCTCGGCCTTTTGCAGCATCCCTTCGCGGTCGATTTTGGCCAGCGGGGTGTGGCCGTTTTCCACCTGCTGCAGGGCGGCGGCGGTGTCGCGGCCGGCGGCATCGGCAATGTTCAGGCTGCCTTGGGTGATGCTGCTGCGGGTGTCGCTGCCTTCGGCGGCACGCTGTTTGTTGTTGCCGAACAGGTTGAGCAGCCCGATCTTGGCCAGGGCATAGCTGCCGGTGCCGTGCATATCGTTTTGGCTAAGCCCGAACTTGAACGGGGAAGAACGAGTTTGGTTGAGACTGGCATCGTAGAAGGTTTCGCCGCGCGCGAGTTTTTCACGACGGTATTTGTCGTTGTCGGCATCGTCTTGGGCAGAAACCTGGTCAAACCGCATCAGCCGCACTTTGCCGGAAGAGCCGATTTCGGCGGCTTCTTTGGTGGAGTTTTGCCCGCTTGTTGATTTGGGGCTGAACGACATGCCGCCGGAGAATCCGATGGCGCTGGCATCGGCGCGGGAGTAGTTGTGAATGTCGTGGCTGACCACGGTTTGCGCGTCCAAGCGGTTGCGCTCGGCTGCGGCTGTTGAGGAAAGTGCGGCGCCGGTCAGGCTGAGCGTGCCGGTGCGAACCTGATATCCGTCTTCTCCGGCAAAAATACCGCTCTGCTCGCCTACGCTGGCATGGTCGGCGCTGCTCTTGCTGCGGCTGTAGCTGCCGCCGGCACTAAAGCCGTAGCCTACGGTGATCTGCGCGGACATGTTTTCCTGTTTGCCGCGGAAAGTGGCGGTGTCCTGCACGCTTTCGATATTGAGATTGGCGGCATCAAGCTGTACGCCTTTGCCGATCAGCTGCGCGCCCTTCAGGGTGGTGTCGCCGCCGCTGTGTACCACGGTCTGGCCGCTGCGGCTGCCGATATGGCTGTGCAGGTGGGTGGCTTCATCGCCGTTGCCGTAGCCTTTGCCGTAGTTGCCGCCGGCGGTAAAGCCGAGGCTGACGCCGTTATTGAAAGCAAGGGCAACACCTGCATTCCAACCGCTTTGGCGGTTTTTGCTGCGCTCTTGGTGCTGCTGCTCGGCAGAACGGATATCGACGCGGTTTTCTGCGCTCAGATAGGTGGCCTGTTGGCCGCCGATATCGGCGCCGCGGATAAGGATGTCGGAATCTTTGCCGGCGCCGTGCGCTTTGAGTATCACGGCTTTGCCGGCTTCCATGCGGGCTGCTTGGGCGCGGTTGCCGGCGGTTTGGGTTTCGCTGGTGTTTTTCTGCTCGCCGTAGGTTATCGAGACGCTGATGCCTTGGCCGGCGCTTTTGGGGTTTTGGGCAACGGAGGCAAGTGTCTTGCCGGCGTTAAACCCCTGCCGTGCGGCATTGGCAGCAGCCATCAGGTTCACCCGGCTGTTGCTGCCGTGTATCTGTTTGGCGGATTTGGCGGCATTGGTCAAACCGATGGCGGCATCGACTACGGGAATATTGACGGCAACGGTCAGCCCTTTTTGTTCAAAGCGGGTGCGTTGGGTTTGCCGGTAGCGTTCGTCGGCGGCCTGAATGTCGATCTTTTCGGCTTCAACCAGTACGTTTCCTTCGGGCGATGAAACGATAGAACCGGTTTGGCTGTAACGTTTTGCGGCTATCAGCGTATCGCCTTTCAGGCTGCCTACGGTGCTGCCGCTGGCTGAAACGGCGGTGCCGTCGCTTTCTTGGGCTTGGGTTTTGTTGCCGATAAAGAAACCGATACCGCCACTGCCCATCAGGCCGGACTTTTTGCGCTCGTGGTTTTCCCAATCTTGGTAGCGGTTGTCTGCGGCGTCGATGCGCACTTCGCCGCGGGCAGCAATCAGGGTCTGATCGTCGCTGATGACTTGGCTGCCGCGGATGCGGGTGTCGCCGCCGGAAGCCGTTCTGACTTCGCGGCCGGTAATCACGCTGCCGGCTGCTTCGTCGTGCTGCCGGCGATATTGGTCCAGCCGGCTTTTGCTGCCGACCAAACCGCGCTCTTTGCTGTAGGTCGATTCGTCCAGATCCAGGGTGCGGCGGCCTTCGCTGATGTTGATATTGCCGCGGGCGGCCAGGGTGGTGCGGCCGTTTTGGCTGTCGATTTGGCCTTGGCGGATGTTCAGGTCTTTGCCGGCGGATACGGTGATGTTGCCAAGCGCTTCGATGCGGCTGCCTGCTTCGGCGCTTTGGTGGACGTGGCGGTGGTTTTTGTCGTTTGCCGCGCCGTAGCTTTCGTGGTTTTCGGTGCGGACGGTGCCGAGTGTGACGCTGCCTTCGCGGGCAATCATTTGGCTGTGGCCGTCGCGGGCGCGGTTGGCCAGGCGGGCGCCGTTCAGTTTGATGTCGTGCCCTGCTTCGAGGCTGAGCAGGCCTTGGCCGTCTTCTGTGCCGCTGACATACAGTCCGGCCACACGGTCAACGGTGGTGCGGCCGTTGTGCAAATCGCCGCTTTGGGCGGTGCTGCTTTGGAGGGTGATGTTGTCGGCTTTGAGGCTGAGCAGCCGTTCGGCTTCGATGCTGCCGCCTTGCAGGGTGATTTGGTTTTGTGCTTCCAGCAGGGTTTGCCGCCCTTGGATGCGGCCGCTGTTACTGATGTCGCCGGCAGCCAGATCGACGATGCGCCGGCCGGCCAGGGTGCCGCGGTTGTCGATGCGGCCGGCTTTCAGCTGCAGGGCGTCGGTGCTGATGAGGCCGCCGGCACTGTTGAGATCGCCGGGGCGGGCGAGTAAGTAGACTTTGGGTACGAGTACGCTTTGGCTGCTGCCGTCGGCCAGGGTAACGGTCTGGCTTTCAAGCCAGACGATGTCGCTGGTCAGCCGGGCAACCTGCTCGGGGGACAGGGCGATGCCGGGGGTGAGCTGCCAGGGGCGGGCGAAGCTGATGCCGGCGTCCATCAGGGCTTTGAATTGGGCTTCGTCGTTCGGGTAGCCGTCCAGACGGCGGTAGCCGGTCAGACGGGCAATCTGTTCGTTGATCAGGCGTTGCTCGTAATAGCCGTCGCCCAGCCGTTTGTGGGTGCGGTCGGGATCGGTTTGCAGGGCTTTGAGCATGTAGTCGCTGCCCAGCCAGGTGCGGTAGTCGGCATAGGCGGGATCGGTTTCCACCAGATAGCCGGGGCGGTCGGGACGGACGGTGTACAGGCTGCTTTCGGGCAGGCTGAAGCTGCCGTCGGGACTTTTGATGCGTTGTGGCGCAACGGCGGCGGTGGCGGCATCGGCCGTGGCGGCATGGCCGGCAGGAGGGGTCAGGCTGCCTGCCTGATCCTGATAGCTGATGTGGTTGGCAAATTTGCGGCGCTCAAGCAGGGTTTCGTTGTGTATGGGGGCACTGTAACCGGTGCGGCGTCCCCACCTTTGTCTAGATTTGCTTTTGCGGGCATAGCTGTTTTCGAAGATGCCGGACTCGATTTCGTAAACGCCGGCCAGATCGCTTAGATTTTTTAATACGCTGTCTTTTTCGCTGCCCTGCCAGACACCGCCGATCAGGATTTGGCCGTTTTGGTTGGCCAGCTCTTGGGTGTCGGCAGTAAAGTTGCCGCCGATGGCAATTTGCCCGGGTTGGGAGTGGGCGATTTGGTCTTCGTGGCGTTGTATGGTGACGCGTTTTTCGTTCCAGCTGGATTGGCGAACCGGAGCACGGCCGTCGTTAAAGGTAAACTCGCCTTTGGCATGATTGGCAGTCTGCCGCCATGAGCCGTCTTTGCCAACCTGCCACCATTCGGGATTGCCGGGTTGGCTGTAGCTGTGCCGGTGTTCGGCTTGGCCGACGGCAACTTTGTGATTGACTTCCCAGCGGCTGTTGCTGTTATGGATTTTGGCAACCGACCATACGCTGTCCCCGGCCGCTTCGATGCGGCCACCGCGGTTTTCCAGGCACTCGGCCCTGCCTTCGGCCTGATGGCGCTCGTTCAAACGGCCGCCGATATGCAGTGTGCCTTCGCTGCTGATCAGGCTGGAGACGCTGCCGGTTTGTACTTGGCCGTTTTCAATCCGGCCAAAGCCGCTGCCGGTGTTGCTTATGCTGCGCATGCCGATGTCCAGTCGTTCGCGGGCGGCAATCACGGGGGCTTGGTTTTTGCCGTCTGCGCTTGCTTCTTCGCGGTTGTTCAGGCCGCCGCCGCCCAGGGCGAGACGGCTGCCGTAGATGCGGCCGCTGCCGATGTTGTTCAGGGCAGTCGCGGCATCAATGCGGGTCAGGCCGTTGCTGTTGATCAGGCCGCGGTTGTCCACGGTGTCGGCACCAATATGGGTATTGCTGCCGGAAACCAGTTTGCCTTCGGCGCGGTTGTCGATGTGCCGGGCACGGATGTTCAGTGCCTGACCGCCGGCCATGCGGTGGCGGTTGCGGATGTTGCCGCTGCTCTCGATGCTGAGTTTGCGGCCGGCTTCGATGTCGCCGCTGCTGTCAAAGTCGGCGCTGAGTTTGAGGGCGGCGTCACGGCCGGCGGCCAGGGTGCCGCTGCCGTCCAGCCGGTTGGCCGTCAGTTCGAGATCTTGGCCGGCCAGAATGCTGCCGCCGCCGGCAATATCGCCGGCGGCCAGTTTCAGGCTGCCGACAGTGGTGATTTCGCCTTGTTCGTTATTCAGGCCGTCTGAAAGGAGGATGTCGCTTTGGCTGTTGCTGCGGATGGTGCCTTGGCGGTTGTCGAGTCGGGTGCCATCCAGTTTCAGGCTGCCTGCGGCCAGGGTGCCGCCGCGGTTGTCGCTGTGGCTGCTGTGAATGTCGGCGCTGTGGGCGAGAATGTCGCCTTGGCGGTTGTCGAAACGGCTGCCGTCTGCTTTCAGGCTGCCGAGGGTGAGGCGGCCGCTGTTGGCCAGTTCGCTGTGTACGTTCAGATCGGTGCGGCCGCCCGCTTCGATGGTGCCGCTGTTGTCCAAACGGCCGGAGATGCTGATGCGGCCGTCGGCAGGAGGGGGAACTTGGGTGTGGCTGCCGTTGCTGTTATTGCCGTTGCCGTTATTGGCGGAGGGCCGCTTGTTGCCGGAGTTACCGTTTGCGCCGCTGTTACCGTTGTTACCGCCGTTGTTGCCGCTACTGTTTCCACTGTTGCCGTTGTTGTTTTCCGGCAGGCCGATGCGGCCGCTGTTGGCCAGGCGGGCGGTATCGACGGCCAGATCCTGACTGCCGCTTTGGCTGATGCGGCCGCTGTTGTCCAATACGGGGGCGGCGATGTCGAGACGGCCGCCGTCGATTTGGCCGCTGTTGCCGATATGGGCGCTGCGGATGCGGGTTTCTGAGGTGCTGAGAATGCGGCCGCTGTTGTTCAGGCTGCTTGTGCTGTCGATGCTGCTTTGGCCGTGGGCGTAAAGGGTGCCGCTGTTGTCGGTTTGGCCGGCGTTAAGACGCAGGGCGCCGCCGTCTTGGGCGGCAACCGTGCCGCTGTTGGCCAGTGTTCCGTCGGCGCGGAGGGTCACGTCGCCGGCACCGGCGTAAATCTTGCCTGCATTGCGGATGCCGCTGCCGTTGTCGGCGGCAATCAGGGTGATTTTGCCGGCATACATGCCGCCAAGGGCGCCGGTGTCGATGGCAAAGACGGGGGCGGATGAAGACGGGGCGCGGGGTGCGGCGGCGTCTTTCAGGCTGCCTGCGGCGTCGGTTTGGCCGCCGGCGGCAATCACTTGGACGTCCTGCCCCCAAATGCCGCCGTCAATCTTGGCGGCACGGCTGAGAATGCGGGTGTAGTCGGCATCGCGCCCGTCAAGACCCTGAGCGCCGATTTCGATGCGGCCGCTGCCGATGTCCAAACCGTCGAAACGGCCGTCTGCCAGGATGGGACGGCCGGTAGTGAGGGTGGCGCCTGCGCTGTTGATAAAGCCGCCGCCGTCGACGCGGATGCCGGCGGGGTTGGCCATTACCACTTCGGCGCGGCGGCCGGCGATTTCGATATAGCCGTTCAGCCGGCTCGGGTCGCTGCTGTTGATTTGGTTGACGATTACACGGGCTTCGCCGCGGGCGAGAAAGGGGTTGCCCTGTATCCAGCCGGCCTGGCGGGTGGATACGCTTTTATGGCTGTTGTTGAGAATGGTGCCGCGCGTGTCGACATCGAAACGGCGGTATTGGTTGACGGATACGCCGTGGGCGGTAGGGGTTTGGATATTGACCTGCGGCAGTCCATTGCCGGTTTGCAGGATGACGGGCTGCTGGGATTTGGGGGCGGATTTGTCGGCTTGGATGTCGGCAGCGGCGGCGGGCACAATCAGGGCCGAACCGAAACCGAGCAGCAGGCTGAAAGTCAGCGTGCCCAAATGCAAACGGCAGCCTGAACGGGTTTTTAGGCTGTCGTCACCGCCACCGGTTTCTCCGCCTGAGCGCTCGCCGGGACTTTTGCCCTGCCCGATGGCAGTCTCGGCTACGGCCATCAGGATGCCGCGGGTGCGGTTGAAGACGGTTTTATGGCGGTGTTTGTTCATGTTCTTGCGTCCGTGTGGAAATGGGAAACAGGCAGCCCAAATGCAGGTGGTGCCCGTGTTTTCTCCGGTTAAAACGAATAGTTTAGGTTGAAGCCGAAGACGGCGGTACGTTTGCTAAAGCCTTGCGGTTTTTTAATCGGTTTGCCGACAAACAGGTCGTAATTCAGGCTGCCGCCTGCTTTGAACTGGCCGCGCAGGCCGGCGGCGGCGCCGATTAGGGTTTGGCCGAGCAGGTATTGCGCCGAGTCGCCGGAAACATGGCCGCCGTCTAGCGCCAGATAAAACTGGTGGGCAGCCTGAAAATACCAGCCGGCTTCGTTGCGCCAGTACCAGCCGCGCTCGGCCGACAGTGAGCTTTCGCCGTCGAAGCCGCGCACGGTGTAGCGACCGCCGATGGCGATTTTGTCCAAAGGCGTCAGCGGGGTTTTATTCCACTGGGCATGCAGGGCGGTGTCATATACGAAGTGCTGCCGGCCGATTTGGAAGGGGTGGTTATAGCTGATATCGGCAGTGATCACCTTCATTCTCGAAGTGCCTTCATCAAACACCTCTTCAGGGGCGGCAATGGCATCGGCCATGCCGGTGCCGCGCTTGTAGCCAAGGCCGATATCCAAAGTGCTGCGGCCGATGTATTCCTTGTGTTTTAGGCTCAACTGCCAACCGGCGGTTTTACGGCGCTGTACTTCGACTTCGGCATCATCGATAAAACTTTGGTTTTCTTTCTGCCACAGTTTGAAGCCGATATGGCTCTTGCGCCGCGCATCACGGTACAGCAGGCGGGTAAATCCGATGTCGCTGCCACGGTTTTTGCCGTTGTAGTCGTACACTTCATTGATACCCGCCACGGCTTGGTGGTCGCGGTAGTAGTTGCGGTTCCAGCTCCACAGCCAGTTGCCCGCAGGAACGGAATAGTGAAAGGCGTAGCTTTGGGTGCCGCCGGCGGTTTTTTTGCCCTCGGAGTCGGTATGGGCGTCGGTATGGCCCAGATGGCGGCCGTAGGACAGATAAAACAGATCGCTTAAGCCGAAAGGGTTGTCGGCAGAGAAAGTCAGGCTGCCTTGGTATTTGCCGGTGGTTTTGCTGCCGGAGTCGTCCACACCGAGCGACAGGCGGTAGGGCAGCAGCCGCTGCCGCCAGGCAACAATGATGTCGCTTTCATCGGGTGCATCGGCGGGAACGATTTGAATATCGGCTTCCGCGGTGGGTACGCGCTTGAGATTTTCCAGCCCCTGCTCGATACGGCGCAGATTCAGAATATCGCCGCCTTTCAACGGAATTTCGTTTTGAAAGGCGGCAATGCGCGCGGCACGGGTTTGGTCGTTGTGCGAAGTATCAGTGCGAACCGAGCGCACTTTGCCGGGCAAAACGGTTAATTCCAAAGTTCCGCTGTTTAAATCCTGCGGTGCGGCCAAAATACGGGTAGTGGTATAGCCGCGGCCGATAACGGCGTTTTGTGCCGCAACCATAATGCGGTTGATGCCTTGCACACCCAAACATTGTCCGGATTGGAAGCCGGTTTCTTTCAAGGCTTTTTTAAGTGCAAACTGAAAACGGCCGGCAGCATCGCCGGTCAGGGTAACGGTATGAATGGGGAAACAGGGGGATTCGGCCGATTCGGCCGCAGACGGAGTAAGCGTACTTTGCCGCGTATCGTCCAAACGCACATCGACTTCGCGCTGCAGCTGCTGCTCCTGCTGCCGGCGTCGCATTTCCTGACGTCTGGATTCGCTTTCTTCAATGGTATCGGCAAGTGCAGCCTGAAAAGAAAAGGCTGCCAAAATAGCTAAACTCAGATGGGTATGTATGGCGGACATAATGTTAAACCCAGTATATTTTGAAAATAAATTCACTAAATTTTACAAAATCATTGGTAAAATGTCGATTTCTTAACTTTATCTATAGATATCTGGCGCTGTTTACAGTATCTGAAGATTTCAAGAACAATACTGTGAAGCCTTATGGCAGCCTGAAAGGGTTGCGGTGTTTGAGATGTTGCCGGCGTATTTTTCTTAAGCTGTTGTGTAAAACACTGTTAGAGACCTTTGCAAAAAAGCCCTTCCCTCGACAGCCGAAACCCAAACACAGGTTTTCGGCTGTTTCTCTCCCCCAATACCTCCTGATTTTACCCAAATACCCCCATAATCCCCCTTGGATACCTGATTAATCAGGCTTCCGGCCTCCTTTTAGGCGCAAACAGGCACACTTAGCCTGTTGGCGGCTTTCAACAGGTTCAAACACATCGCCTTCAGATGGCTTTGCGCACTCACTTTACACAGACCAAAATAGGCTGCCCGCGCATAGCGGAATTTACGGTACAGCGTCCCGAAGCTCTGTTCGACCACGTAATGGGGCTTCGACAAATAGCGGTTGCGTTTGGTTTGCGCTTCCGTCAGCGGACGGTTGCGGCAGGTTTTGCGCATAATGCCGTCCTGCAGCCGATGCTCTTTCAGATGTTGCCGGTTTTCCGCACTGTCATAGCCTTTGTCGGCATAGACGGCCGTACCTTCGGCTATCCCTTCCAGCAAAGGTGACAGGTGTTTGCACTCATGGGTATTGGCGGGGGTAATGTGCAGTTTCCCGATATAGCCTTCCTCATCGGTGCGGGTATGTTGTTTGTAACCGAGTTTGTAGAGGCCGTTTTTCTTTATCCAACGGACATCGCTGTCTTTACTCGGTGTGGTTTGGCCGCTGACTTGTCCTTCTTCATCGACTTCTATAGCCTGACGCCGTTTGTGCCGGCAGTCTGAATAATGGTGGCATCAACGACGGCGGCGGATGTTTTCTCTACTTTTAAGCCTTTTTCGGTCAGTTGGCAGTTAATCAGTTTGAGCAATTCGGACAGGGTGTCGTCTTGCGCCAGCCAATTGCGGTAGCGGCATAAGGTGCTGTAATCAGGAATGCTCAGTTCGTCAAAACGGCAAAACAGGTTGAAGTCGATGCGGGTGATGAGGCTGTGTTCGAGTTCGGGATCGGAGAGGCTGTGCCATTGTCCGAGCAGGACGGCTTTGAACATGGACNACAGGGGATAGGCGGGACGGCCGCGGTGGTCTCGAAGGTAACGGGTTTTTTGACGATTTAGGTACTGTTCGATCGGTTGCCAATCAATCACCTGATCCAACTTCAATAGTGGAAAGCGGTCGATGTGTTTGGCAATCATGGCTTGTGCGGTTTGCTGAAAGAAGGTGCCCATGAGAAATCCCCTAAATGTCTTGGTGGGAATTTAGGGGATTTTGGGGAATTTTGCAAAGGTCTCTACTTGTCAAGGCATTTCACAGTTCTTCAAAAATCTTTTGATAAACAAATCTATGAATACAGTCCTGTTTGCCATTGCCTTTGCTATCATTCCAACTTCAGCTTTGTAAGCCTAGCCAGTGCCGCCATCATGCTGTTTTTTTCGCAAGCACTATTTAAACCGAGACTTCCCGCTAAACCGTTTTCAAGCAGCCGATTGGTCGGCATGGCTGGCTTCTGCCCGCTGTCAGCCGATTGATGATATCGGCCATCGCGGCATGAGCATAACCATCCCGCAGGATAACGACGAATTTGCGTTTGATATGCCTGCCGCCTGGGTGAAAAACAACACGCTGCCGCCGCTGTTGTTGGATATCCTCACGCAGCTAAACGATATCGACAACATCATGCAGCAATCCTGCCGCCGCCTCGCCGAGCGGCATAAACAGCACAGCCGGGAATATGAGCTCTATCTTTTCGACCCGCCGGATGCGCTGTACGTTACCCAAGGCGGCGTAGAGTATTTGGATTACACCGCCACACGGGTAAACAAAAGTTTCCGCGCATATCTGAAGCAAAGCGGCGGCAAGTGGCTGTCGTATTACGACGAGGCCTGCACCAAACCGTTAGCGGCCGACTAAGGCTACCTGAAACTTTTCAGGTAGCCTGTTTCTATTCTGCCCAAGCCGCCTAACGCTCCTCCAGCCCGGCCAAAATCGCACAATCCGGGCAGTCGTCTCCCGCGCAGGCATCGTGCCAGCGTTGCAGCTCGGCCACCATGCCCTGCAGGCGTTCGATTTTGGCTTCCAGCTCGGCGATGTGCCGCGCGGTGAGCGTTTTCACTTCGCGGCTGGTGCGCTGCGGGTTGTGTTGCAGGCTCAAAAGCTGCCCGATCTGCGGCAGCGAAAAGCCCACTTCCCGCGCATGGCGGATAAAGCGCAGCCGGGCAAGGTCGGCCTGTCCGTAGCGGCGGTAGCCCGCTTCGCTGCGCGCGGCCGGGGCGATTAGGCCGTGCTTTTCGTAGTCGCGGATTTGTTTGGCGGAAAGGCCGCTCTCGGCCGCGGCCTGGCTGATGTTCATCATGATGCTTGACCTTTACTTCGGGTAAAGCTTTATAGTGGCGGCACTTAGCGGAAAAGCAAGAGCAGACCCATCATTTCAGGCTACCTGAAAGCTTTGGCTGCAACGGGCTTTAAAACCTCAGCCTCATTCCAACAGAAAGGAAACCCTATGCAAACCATCACATTAAACATCGAAGGCATGACCTGCGGCGGCTGCGTGAAAAGCGTTACCAGCATCCTCGAAGGCGTAAACGGCGTGGACAAGGCCGAAGTGAGCCTGGAAAACAAGAACGCCGTCGTGGAATTCGACCCCGCCCAAACCAACCCCGCCGCGCTGATAGAAGCGGTGGAAGACGGCGGCTTTGATGCGGCTTTGTAAATCGAATCGCAACAAATCGACTGCAACACCCCAAAGGCTACCTGAAAACCCTGCTCCGCTTTTTTCAGGTAGCCCAACCACATTCAGAAGGAAGAAACCATGCAACAAAAAGTCCGTTTCCAAATCGAAGGCATGACCTGTCAGGCCTGCGCTTCGCGTATTGAAAAAGTGTTGAACAAAAAAGATTTTGTCGAATCGGCGGGGGTGAACTTCGCCAGCGAAGAGGCGCAGGTTACGTTTGACGACAGCAAAACGTCGGTAGCCGACATTGCCAAAATCATTGAGA